>CAJQSP010000001.1 GCA_905614375.1 uncultured Dehalococcoidales bacterium
CATTCGTGGAAGATACGGCTGTTTCGCCAGAAAAACTTCCTGAATATGTGAAGCGATTTGACGAAATTGTGAAGAGTCACGGAACCGAAGCCGGATACTACGGTCACGCAAGTGTCGGCTGCCTTCATATTCGCCCGCTCATCAACATCAAAACCCGCGACGGCATGGAAAAGATGGAGGCGATAGGTACTGATATCGCCGAACTAGTCCAGGAGTTCGAAGGCGCATACTCCGGTGAGCATGGCGACGGAATTGTTCGAGGATTCTTCACGGAAAAACTGTTCGGATCTGAGCTAACTCAGGCATTTAGAGAAGTGAAATCGGCATTCGATCCGAGCGGTATTATGAACCCCGGAAAGATTTTTGATACCCCCGATATTAAAGATAATCTCCGTTTCGGGGATAGCTACCGAACGATTGAGATCACAACCCGGCTCGATTTCAAAAAAGAGGGTGGTTTCGCCGCCGCTGTCGAAATGTGCAATGGTGTGGGCGCATGCCGGAAAGTTCACGCCGGTGCTATGTGCCCTTCGTACATGGCTACCCGCGAGGAGAAGCACACGACTCGTGGGCGTGCAAACGCTTTACGGGGAGTTCTTTCAGGGTCACTGCCTACTGAAAGCTTTAGCTCGAAGAACTTGATGGATGTGCTCGATCTTTGTCTCGGGTGTAAATCCTGCAAATCTGAGTGCCCCTCGAACGTCGATATGGCGAAGATTAAGTACGAATATATGTATCAGTACTATAAGACTCGCAAGATTCCGTTGAGCTCGAAACTCGTATCTGATATTCACCGAATTAGTTCAATTTCGGCACCCGTGGCTCCGATAGCCAACGCTGTTACTCGTTCGCTACCGGTGCGATTGCTATTCGAAAAGGTCACAGGATTCGATCGCTCCCGACCTTCACCTAAAGTAGTTCGCAAAACTTTCCAAAAGTGGTTTTTGAAGCACAAGCCACAGAGTACGAATTCACGCGGCCAGATCGTTTTGTTCCACGATACGTTCATGAACTTCAACCACCCAACTATTGGAATATCGGCGACCCGAGTTCTTGAAGCTCTTGGCTTTGAAGTTGTTGTATTGAACGAGCGCAAGTGCTGTGGGCGTCCGATGATTTCTAAAGGCTTACTCGATGAGGCAGGTGAAAATGCCCATCACAACGTCGACCTGCTTTACCCTTACGTTCAAAAGGGCGTGAAGATCGTCGGCTGTGAAGCCAGTTGTGTTTCAGCAATGACTGACGATTGGCCCGATCTATTGAACGGTAACGACAAGGCGAAACAAGTCGCATCTTCGGTGGTTACCATCGAGGAATTGCTCGTAGAAACCACAGGTGATGACGGCCAACAGATCAAGTGGACCGATCTTGTAAAACAGGTGAAGTTCTTCGGACACTGTCACCAGCGTGCACTTACGGGAACGAGGAGTTCGATGGCTGCTTTAAACCTGCCACCAAACTTCAAAGCGAGCGAGATTTCAGCCGGTTGCTGCGGTATGGCAGGGTCGTTCGGCTATGAGAAGAGCCACATTGAAGTTGCAACCGCGGCGGGCGAAGATCGATTGTTCCCGGCAGTTCGTGAAGCGGGACCGAACGTGGATATCGCCACTTCGGGCGTTTCGTGTCGAGAACAGATCGGGTTCAACACCGAGCGCGAATCACGCCACGTGGTAGAAATTCTCGCCGACGCCCTGTTCGACTAATCCGTACCAGTAATCACTACCAAACCGTTTAGCTATTCGAAAAACGGAACAGCGTAACCGGCCGATGGCATGAGGTAGACCGTTAGTTCGATTCGGGTAGTTCTTAACGAATCGGGCACAACGATGGCTAAAGTTTCGCCAGGATTAGCGATTTCTAAAATGTTCTTATCGAGACCGATTGGGTTCTCAAGTCCTGCAGTATCGGTAACATCCAAAGTGACAAGCAATTTACCGGCCGTAAGAACTGAAAGAATCATCTCACCACCGTACGTAATATTGATTATGTCTTGCTCATCTGAGGGCGTTTTCCTTACATCATTTCGAACATCCGATCACCTAATTAAAGCTCCACACATAGTGCGAACTCTACTCTGCCATTCGACACGTAGAGATTCATGAGTGATTTGTGATATTTCCGTAGCATCCCAATTTTATCTTCGCCTTCAATCGTTTCGAACAAAGACTTTGCAGCCCGCAAGCAGTACACTTTCGCTATCAAATTAGTCAGTCTGATTTTTAGATCTTTTGACGGCGTTGTCCGACGTCATTTACGTTCAAAACAAATAGGGAGTATCGTTGTGGCAACCAAGAATGGAACGTCTGCAAAGCTAACGGAACCGCTATTCGGATCGGCCGAAAACGCTCGAATGACTGGTACAGGCCCATCGATTTGGCTTGCTGGTGACCCTGAAGATCTTCCTGAATGGCTCGATGCTGGAGCCGCTGGAATCGTTACTAACACAGTCGTCCTAAACGACATGGTGAAGAAGTACGGACAAATCACCGAGGTGACCAAAAGATACCTCGACATTACCGATAAGCCAGTTGTGATCGAAATCGATGGGCATTCGACTCAAGAGCTACTCGACGTTGGTGAAGTGTTCACCAAAATGTCCGATCAGATCATTCTAAAAATCCCAGCTACAACCTACGCTCTTGGTGCGTTCTCAGAATTGAAGAAGGCCGGTGTTCCGACTTTCTGTACAACGGTGTTTACGTTAAATCAGGCTGCTGCAGTTGCTCAAGCTGGTGTCACCCACGTGCTGCCGTTTTGTGAGCCATTCAATGATGTTGGTGGCGACCCAACGAAGCTGATTCGTGACTGCCGTGAAATGTTCGATGGCTGGGCGGATAGGCCGTTCATCACAGCTGCGCTTGTGCGTTCAATTGAGACCGCAGATGCAGCTCTTCGTGATGGTGTCGATGGAATCATCGTGTTCTGGCCTGTGTTCCGAGACATGATGAAGAATCACCTGACCGACGAATGGAACAACACATTTTTAGGCGAGTGGAATTCGATGAACGAAGCGGGTCTACTGAAAGACATTCCTGTTCAATCGCACTAGAAACAAGTTTCTGGATAAGGCGAAGTACGCATTGGACACCTGTGTCTATATCCAGTTCAAGGCAGGCATTTCAAGTGGCTACGTAATACCGAATGTTGCTCATCTTTACTTCAAACATGAGCAACATTCGGGAAATAACTTATTGAGCAAAGTTACGATACGTGTATGTGTACTGATATACCCACGCTACAAAAGTTCGAGTGAGGGTGAGTACGAACGACCAGTGAAGGTTCGAGATTTGTCTAGCTGCGGAGGATCTCGTTCAAACGATCGGCAATAATCTTCTCTTCGCCGTCTTGAACATTGACCATGACGATGTTGATCTCTTGTCTGCCAGCACCACCACCGACGAATATACCGGGGTCGCCAGCCTCAAGATGCGCTTTAATCTCATCAACAGACGGTCCAGAGAATTCGTCATCGAAGTAGAGCACTGGTTGCGGTCCTTGGCGTTCCGCTGGATCATCTTCGATCTCAACTCGTAATCCGGTAATACCAGTGAGACGCTCAGAAACGAATTCGGCTTTCGATTGCCAGCCGTCCCATTCCGCGCCTTCGTCTGAATCGGTGAACAGCTGCAAGGCTGTGACTAGCCCAATGATGTTCTCTTTAGAAACCTTCATAGGTCGGCCAATACCAGCGACAGATGAATCAAGATTCAGCGAATTCATCACGACAGCTTCCATGAGATCTGACTTACCGGCGAGCACGCCGGAAGACTGAGGTCCGCCAATTCCCTTACCGCCGCTAAACGCGACCATATCGGCACCCATCTTGTGGAATTTCGAGAGATTTGAACGAGGCGGCACTTCAGCAGCAGCATCGATGATCACCGGTACGCCATGTTCATGAGCCACTCGAATCGTCTCTTCAAGCCCAATTCCTTGCGGCACCCATGGCGCGACAACATAGGCAATGCAGGCGGTGTTCTCGTTGATAGCTTTTTCAAGATCGTAGGTTGTTGCATAGTCCGCAGAGCCATATTCAACCAATGTCGCTCCGGCGGTTACAAACGCCTTGTCATAGCGATTTCGCTGGCCCTTGAACAATATGACTTCGTTCTTCATCCCCGTCGTATCGGGCAGTTTCTCAACGTTCTGCTCGCTCTGACCAGTCATACACGCAGCAACCATCAAAACCTGTGCAGCCGAGCAACCTGCAGTAACCAATCCCCGTTCTGCTCCGCACGATCGTGCAACGATCTCACCGGCGGCGAGGTTTAACTTCTTGACGTCTACAAACGAGCTAGCTGCATCGTCCATAGCCTGCAACACCTCGGGACGCATGATCGAACCACCGAGAGCGGTCACCCAGCTCTGAGCGTTGATAATTGGCGCAATGCCAAGTTTCTTGTACACCTCGGGCCAAACACGACCGGTCATGCGGATACTCCAACTCGTAATCTAAGAACCCAAAATGCAATGCGGGCAAGTTCGTACTTGTCGATCGCGGCGGAATTCTACAGATTTTTTTTAGAGTTCGCGGTAGGAGTCGAGCTTAGGCTCCGAGAATATCAATCGCACGTTCACGCAGCTGGCCACAGCCAGCGTTGATATCGATACCCTTTTCCATTCGAATGGTCGATGGAATTCCGTACTGCTTCAGACCACCTTGGAAGTCCTTCGCAGCAGTGAGATCAGTGCGTTCGAACGGTCCCTCTTTGGTCGGATTCACAGGAATAAGATTTACGTGGCAGTGCAGACCGTTGAGGAGGCGTCCCAGCTTCTGAGCCTGCTCCACCGAATCGTTCTGTTCTTTAAGCAGCACGTACTCGAAGAAAATTCGGCGCCCTGTCGCATCCGCGTACTTGTGGCAAGCACGTATCAACTCTTCTACTGGGTAGCGTTTGTTGATAGGCATAGTCTGAGATCGAGTCGCATTGTCTGGTGCATGAAGTGAAATAGCCAAATTGATCTGAAGTTCTTCTTCTATCATCTGAAGAATCTGCGGAACTAAACCAACAGTCGAGACAGTGATATGCCTAGCGCCAATGTTTAGCCCTTGGCCGTCGTTGAGCACTCGAATCGCAGCTATCACATTCCTGTAGTTGGCAAGAGGCTCGCCCATCCCCATGAAAACTACGTTCGTAACGCCTTGAATATCGCCCTTACTTCGCTTGCCTTCGTCCATCTGAGCTTCATCTTCGGCACGAGCAAGGCGTTGCATCTCAATCACCTGAGAAACAATTTCGCCCACGGTGAGATTACGGCGGAAACCCTGTTGACCCGTTGCACAAAAAGTGCAGCCAAGTGCGCAGCCAGCCTGAGTCGATATGCAAGCAGTTTTGCGATTACGACGGTGACCGTCGGTTTCATATCGCATAAGAACAGTCTCGATCAACTCGCCATCATGCAGCTTGTACAACGCCTTACTCGTCGTTTTGTCGGCCGATGTAAGGAACATTGCCTGCTCAAGAGCTGAGAACGTATAAGTCTCTTTCAGCTTTTCTCTGAAAGGTTTACTCAGTGTCGACATCTCATCAAAACTACCCAAGGTTTCGTGGTAGATCGCACGCCAAACCTGATCGGCGCGGAATTTCTTCTCACCCATTTCGATCAGAGTCGAAGTTAGGCGATCGCGTGAAAGATCTAGAATGGATGGGAGCGTAGCTGAGGCTATGGAAGCCTTTTCAGCCGTCGGCTCGGACGAAGGGGGCGGAGGAGTTGACATTGGGAAGATATATCTAGAGGGGAGGGTAAACGTTAAGTTTAGCAACGGACAGCGATAATTGGCACATGACATCTGAACCGACGTCGCCTAAACTCGAATCCTGACTTCAAATCTTCAAAAGTTACCGATAAATCGTAAGAAATCCTTTCGAAAACTGTTCTCGCTCCAAAGTCGGGTCATGGCATGCGAGTAACCAAATTCGGCTGGGCTACTGCAACCGTTGCGATATATGTTCGGTCGAACATTGGCAGCGAAACTCTTTCATTCTGTTAACGTTGCGGCACTACCATTCAATCTCATTAAATGAACGTATTTTGATCAGGCTCATTCGTGGAGTGACAAATGGCCCTCAATGACACCGACCTCCTATCTCAGGCCGGATCGGTCGAAAATATCCTCAAATTCAATGACATCGAACCAGTCCTCGAATCGAACGACCTATCGGTTGCTTACGGCGGGCAAACTGCTGTCAGCGGTGTATCGCTTCAGGTACCCAAAAACAGCGTCGTGTCACTCATCGGCCCTTCCGGCTGTGGTAAGAGCACGCTGCTGCGTTGTTTCAATCGAATGAACGATTTGATTCCGAGCGCGTCGGTCAAAGGCACTGTCAACTTTACAGGCCAGAACATCTACGGCCCCGAAGTCGACCCTACCGAAATAAGATTCCGTA
>CAJQSP010000002.1 GCA_905614375.1 uncultured Dehalococcoidales bacterium
AGCATTGGTCTTTCATCGATTGGGTCAAGAATCATGCCTATTTCGATCGATGGAGAGTACGGGCTTTATCTTCGACTTACTGGCGAACCGGGCGAAAACGCTACGACGGTGCGAGCGCCGATTGCTCCTGGCACGATTGCTGATGTCGAAATTATGGAGTGGCACAAGTTTTATCCGGGCGACAAGATCGCAATCGATACTCAACCCGGAACCATCGCTCTTGATGGCGAACGAGAAGTAGAGTTGCTCCCAAATCAAGACGTATATGCGACCTTGGCGACAGACGGTCCTTGGGTAGTCGATGTACAACTGGCAATGATGTTATTGGCTACAACGTAGGCGGGCCACTAGTTTTCCAATAAATAAATAAAGGGATCCTACGATGTATCCATTTTTCTCGTTCATGCAGATCCTAGTGGTTGGCACGAGGTCATAATGCATGGCGCCTCGCTGTGATACGAGACCATCTCGGCTTTTATAGATCGGACGTAGCTCGGGTTGATTTTAGTTTTCAGGCGATTTCGCTCTAATCTGGCACAGTCGCTCGCGCTCGCCATTACCGCTCTGCTAGCAATATCGATCCTCGCCGGCACTCCCATGTAACTTAAGACGATCGAGTCGCTAGGGCTCAGATCAGTTTTGGATACGCTCTCGCCAGCAAATAGGAACCTGCTGATTTCTGTCGACAATTTTCCTCTGACGCAAAGTTCAACAACAGCGGGATCAGAGAGAGTCGAAATAACTCTTGGTGCGCTTGGTGACCTACCGGTAAGCGTTTCGCAGGAATCGCACACGAGGCCTCACTATTGGGCGTTCGGGCCTGACGCCATCATTCCGGGTCCTTCTTCAGACAGCGCGATTCTAATCGATTCGTAGGGTTTCCTGATCACGTTGAGTTCGTCGACGGTCGGGCGCCAGAGGCGGCTGTCACACCTGAATCTGATGTTCTAGTTGCTGAAGCTGCCATTCCGTTCGTTCGCGCTGAAGTGCTTGGGGTGAATGTTGGCGACGACATCTGGCTTGCGTCATCGCCGGTCGACCCGCCATATCTAAAACTTGAAGTCGTAGGAAGATTTACTCCACACGATCTTCAAGAAGAGTTCTGGTTTGATCTCGTCACCGGCGGACCTGCCTCAATTGGAACGAGTCGTTGGTTGGTTCAATTAGACATCAACGAAATCATCGATCAAGGTCCCGCTGCTGTCGAGCGACAGATTGATGACGCTGCCGGTCGGCTGCGGTTGGAATTTCCGGAAGCGAAGCTCGTTTCGGCGTTGGAGAATCGATTTAAGGCACTTCGGGAAGAGATCGTATTCGCGCGAATACCAGTGCTGATGATGGGCGGAGTCGTACTTGCCGTTTCCGTGTTCCTATCGATCACATCTGCGGGATCGTTAGTATCTCGAACACGTGTTGATACCGGCAGGCTTCGTGCCCGAGGATTCAGTAGACACCGTATCGCTCTAAGTCGTTTTTACGAATCGGCGCCGTTCGTGCTTGTTCCAGTGTTGATCGCACCGTTTATTGCGTTTGGGGTTATTTCCTCATTCGATCTGCTTCCTGAATACGAACTTGCAACACTTGGCGGAGGGGTACCCGCTCGGTTGTCGTGGCAGGCGTTTGCAGTGTCATTTGCTGGTGGGCTCATGTTGCTCACGTATATGCAACTGGTCGCTTTCTCTGCGAACACACGTGAGATAGATTCTGCGATATTAACGTTGGAGCGGGTCGAAGGGAGGCCGTTTTTCCAGCGTCACTATCTCGATTTGATATTTCTTATATTTGGAAGCGTTGTGCTGTGGGATTTGACCACTGAGGAATCAGTCGTAGCTGAGCGAACTGGGCAGATTGGTGACGTCGGTCAGCTATTGGTGTTCGCTCCAGCGATATTCTTGGGAGTGGTGATCGTATTTTCGCTACGAATCATGCCTGAAGTCGCACGATTTGCCTCGCGGGCCATAAGTAAGCGAGGTCCCGCGTGACTGCATATTTTAATTGCCATGTTCGCAAGGTTGCCGAACACGTACGCCTGGCCAATAGCGATCATCGGAATGGCGACTGGGTCGATAGTCCTCTCGGCGACCGTTTCTGCTTCACTAGAGCGAAGTGCAGCTGATCAGGCGGGTTACAAGCGGGTGCGGATTTGCGGGCGCTTCCGGTCGATTTCAGTAGTGGTCCGAGAACCGAAGTGCTGGATCAAGTTCGCAGTATCGAGGGCGTAACGGGCGCATCTATCGGACTACGAGCGATTGGGGGACTTCGTGATGGAGGTCAGGGTGCTCCATTTGAGTTTCTTGCCATCGAGCCGGAAGAATTCTTGACGGTCGCTATCTTCCGAGACGACTACGCCGATGAGCCGATAGATCAGGTTTTGTCGGCGATGAACACTTCGGCTGGGCCGGGTTCGACGTTCACTTCGACGCAGCTTATCGACAATCCCGATCAGGTCGGAATTAGATTTAAGGCGAGTTCTTCTGAGGAGCTCGTTCGTGTCAGTCTGCGATTAATGGATGCAGCTGGTCGTTCTTGGTCTGTTAATTTGGGGCCTGTGACCGCTACCGATTGGGAATTACGAACTGGTGATGTTCCCGAATCAGCGGCGAGGCCTGTCGAAATAGTCGGCGTCGTATTCTTCGAGCAGGCAAACGACGAGCTTGGAAACCCTATGACGGTTCTGATTGACGAATTGGTGGCGATAAAAACAAAGGTCAGTGAAGAAGCGACGAATCCGACGACCGTAACGGTAGTCGATTTTGGCGATATCGATGATTGGCATCCGCTCGCTTCGATCAAGGGCATGGATACGGTAATTAGCTCAGTTGAATATGACCGCTCCGGTCAGAGCGATAGTGCGATTCGAATTGAATTTGGCGTGGGAACGAATCGAGGTGTTCGAGGGATAGTCAGATCGGCGACGGAATTGGTTCCAGTGCTGTTCAGCACTGAAGCGTTAGAAGAGAATGGTCTTTCGGTTGGCAATCGCACTGTGATTCATGTATTCGGGCAGTCGGTTCCG
>CAJQSP010000003.1 GCA_905614375.1 uncultured Dehalococcoidales bacterium
GGCGATTGCTCAGAACCACAAGGATTTGAATCCCGATTATTCTGAGATGACTCCGTACGAGATTTTTATCGACCAAATCAAGGCAGTTATGCCATTGGGTCGAGAACAGACTCCCGAGGACATTGGGAAGTGTGTGGCGTTCTTGTCTTCGGACGACTCAAAGGAAATCACGGGTCAGGCGATCAACGTAAACGGCGGCGCAGCGTTCGATTGAGCCAATGGCTCGTTCGAATAAAAGAGCTTGCTGATTTGCAGGCGGTGATGGGTTTGAAATTGGCAGTGAACTAAAGATTCAGGTAGTAATAAATATGAACGATCGAGAGTTAATGTTTACTCCGGCGCACAAACAGCGCCAAATGATTGTTGCTGGTGAAATTTCGTCGGTTGAAATGACTAAGACTTCGTTGCGTCGCATCGTAGAGTTGGAGCCTCAACTGAACGCATTCATCACTGTTGATGAGCAAGGTGCTTTGGCTGCGGCTAAGGCTGCCGATGAGTCTCTTACCAGCGGATTAGTACCCGGACCGCTGCACGGAGTTCCTATTGCCGTGAAGGACTTAGAAGTCACCAAAGGACTTCGTACAACTCTTGGAAGTACGTTCTTTGAGGATTGGATACCTGACTACGATTCCGTTGCGGTCGAAAGACTGCGAGCGTCTGGTGTGGTGATCTTAGGCAAGACGAATACGCCTGAGTTTGGCAATCGGGAAGAGACATTCACGAACGTTGCACCAACTTGCAACAATCCGTGGAACCCGGCGCGAATGCCGGGTGGTTCAAGTGGAGGAACTGCGGCTGCAATCGCTTCTGGCATGTGTTCCATCGGCACCGGCTCTGATGGCGGTGGTTCGGTGCGACTTCCTGCTTCGTTCTGCGGAATATTCGGTCATAAGCCGACACACGGCCGTATTCCACGTTTTGGCGGGCAGGCTAAACCGGCTTATAACTCGGCTGGAACGAGTGGGCCCATGTCGAACGACGTGCGTGACTCCGCTATCTTGAACCAAACCCTTGCTGGATTCGATGCTCGTGATCCCGGCTCTGTGAAAGGTGATGTGCCCGATTATTTGGCGCAGCTCGAAGATGGCGTCAAGGGAATGCGCATCGGAACGACGATGACGCTCGGAATTTCAGATGTGAACCTCGACGTTGCTGCTGCCGTAGAGGAATCATGGTCGGCTTTTAGTGAACTGGGTGCGAATGTCGAACCGGTGGATATAAAGTTCGATCCGGTTCCTCGTGATGCATGGTGGACGCTCTGGACGGCAGGGCAAGTCGCAATGTATGGGCATCTCGCCGAAGAGCGACCTGAAGACCTGATGCCTTACACCCTCGATATGATCAACCACGGTAAGACTCTGAGCGGGGCTGACGTGTCGGCTGCACTACGCGATGTGCAGAATCTTCAACTGAAGATGCACCAGTTGTTCGAGGAGTATGACCTCGTACTTGCTCCGACTAACGCAGCTGTCGCTTGGCCGCATTTAGACCCACCTTCGCAGATTGGCTCGAAGAGCAATGATGACGAGATGGCTGGTATCAACTACGGAGCAATCCCGTTCACGATGGTCTTCAACTCCTCATTCAACCCGGCATCTTCGATACCGGTCGGTTTTGGCGAGGGCGGCATGCCGGTTGGCCTGCAGATTATCGGCGCGTACGATGATGATGCGACCGTTTACCGAGGCAGCCGAGCGTTCGAAATTGCTCGACCGTGGAACGGGACTCACCCGCAGGTTTCGTAGGGTCTAAGCGTCGTAACAGGGCTAAACTTTTGAGCCTTGCTTTGACCAGATGTCGAGCATGTCTTTCATATTGGGTGACATCGTTCGGAGCATCGAAACGATAGGCAAACTGTAAGGGCAGCGTGATTCGCACTGCATGCACGAATCACAGGCGGCGTGATCGTCGATCTTGGCGATAGTTGCCTCACGGTTTTTCCACTCGTCTTCAACCCGCGAGACTTCCCAAGGGAAGTCTGCGAACTTGGCTGAGCCCATCGAACGGTAGTGGTTGTACATAACGTCGGTGCCAAGCGTGCCAGGGATTCCGATATCCGAAGGGCAGGGCAGGCATTCCATGCATATGCGGCAGCGATCGGTAGCTAAGTCCAACGTCCACTTTGCAACCTCGGCTTCTTCTGCAGCCGAGAGCGTGTAGTTGTCGAGTGCACCAATGCTCACGTTTTGTTCCATCTCGGCTGCGGTAGTGGCTCCCGGCACGGCTACCGCTATTGGTTGATTCATGAGCCATTTCAATGCGATGGGCGCCGGAAGCAGTCCGGTGGCGACCGGTTTCATGATCGTTACGCCGAGTTTGGTTTCTAGTGCGAGTGGAATGAGTTCGGCAAGCGGTTCGCGCTCGACGATGTTCAAAGGTACGAGGAACGTGTCGAATTTGAATCGCTTTAGTGCAGCGATCAACACTGACGGGAATGTGTGACCGGTGACGCCGATGTGACGTATTTTTCCGGCTTTGCGTGCTTCTAACAGCGCTTCTAGCGGGCCACCAAGTCGAACGTCGACGTCATCTAGATCACTTAAAGCGTGCAAATGATAGTTATCGATGTAGTCGGTTTGGAGCCGAGCAAGTGATTCGTCGATGTGCTGGGCTGCCTCTGCTTTGGTCTTGCCAGTTGTTTTCGATGAAATGATGACGTTTTCGCGTTCGCCCTTGAGTGCTTTGCCGAGCTTGATCTCGGAATCCCAATATCCACGCGCAGTGTCGAAGTAGTTCACCCCGAGATCAAGGGCTTTGAAGATCACATCTTTGGCGTGATCGTATTCGGATGAGCCGAGCTGGGCGGCACCGAGTCCAATTGGAGCAACGTTAAGACCGGTCGATCCAAGAGGGCGCATTTTCATCTGACAGTCTCCGTGAGGCAGGTGTTGATCGCAACATGTTACGCCGATTGATAAAAACATTGCGAACTAAAACTAGAGTCCATCGCCGAAACGATGGACTCTAGTTTTAGTTCGATAGTGCTATCGCAAGACTTACCAGTCAGCGACTGATCCGTCATTGTCGTAGTAGTACTCGCCACCAAGTTCCTTGTGGTAGCCGTAGGCTTCACCATCGTAGGTCTTAGTTGCTTCAGCTTCGTCTAGCTCGACACCGAGACCTGGAGTTGTCCAGAGATCGATGTGCCCATCTTTGACTTCCCAAGGCTTCTTGAGCAGTCCGGCACCGAGACCGGCATCGACCTGTTCTTGAATCAGGAAGTTAGGAACCACAGCGTCGACTAGCATGCAAGCTGCGAGGGCCAATGGGCCGATTGCGCAATGAGGCATGATGTGCTGGTAGTAGACCTCGGCGTAGTTGGCGATTCGCTTCAGTTCAGACGGACCACCACAGTGGGCGACGTCAGGTTGTAGTAGTGAAACTGCTTGCTTTTCGATAACTTCGCGAAACTCCCAGCGGGACAGAAGTCGCTCGCCCGTCGCCAGTGGGAACGAAACCTGTTCTTGAATTCGTTTCAGTGCATCGGGGTTTTCCTGTGGCACAGGCTCTTCAACGAACATCGGGCGCATGCCCTTGATCTCGTTGCAGATCTCGACTGCGAGACCCGGGGTCATCTTTCCGTGGAAGTCGAAACATAGTTCAACATCATCGCCGACCCACTCTCGCATCATGTAGGCGGCCTTTACGAACTCGTCGATACGAGATGGTGGCTCGTGGGCGCGCCAAGTGCCAGCGGGACCAGCTTTGTAGCCGGTGTATCCGCTCTTTTGGAGCATCGTGAGGCGGTCTCGTGACTGCTCAAGCCCTTCGTCAGAGAGATCACGGATTCCCCAGTGGGCGTAGACACGAATCTTGTCGCGGACATTGCCGCCCATGAGCATGTAGCTTGGAACGCCGTAGTGCTTGCCTGAGATGTCCCACAGCGCAGCGTCGATAGCCGCAATCGCTGACATGTTGTGAGCGCCGCCTCGGAAGAAGGAGGATCGGTACATCTGCTGCCAGTGGTGTTCGATCCTCAGTGGGTCTTTGCCGATGAGGTACTGGGCGAACTCGTCGATAGCGGCTGGCACACTCTGAGGCTTGCCTTCGAGGGTGCTCTCGGCCCAGCCTTCGATTCCGGTATCGGTAGATATGCGGATCAGTCGCGTGCGGTTGCGCGGCGCAAACTGATCAACTCTAGTAATTTTCATTGTTTTTTTGGTTTGGTCGATTGCTTCAGGTTGGGTGTTGTGCAAGAGTCACAACGTTTATTCAGGTCGGGGTGATTTTGGCTCCCAAGTCGCTGAATAGCCAAGATGTTAGTCCAATAGACGAGCGGCTGGGGGCGAAGTTGGCTATGTTTGTAGTTTGACTCGCTATATTCGAATATCTAAAATGCTCGTATGTCCACAGAGATAACAGTTCCACAAACTGGTGCAGAAGTCCGACGGCTCAGTCGCACAGGCAAATTTGTACAGCCGACTTCGGGTGTCGCTCCTCATCACGTGCAGGCGAACGTGGCGATATTGCCCAAAGAAGTTGCATTCGAGTTTTTATTGTTCTGTCAGCGAAATCCGAAGCCCTGTCCAGTAGTGGAGGTAATCGAGGCTGGTGAAGTAGAGGCCGCTCTTACTGCTCCTGGTTCGGATATCCGCACTGACGTGCCGTTGTACCGCGTGTACAAGAACGGCGAGATGGTGGATGAGCCTCAGACTCTTGAGTCACATTGGCGAGATGATCTGGTTACGTTCTTGCTTGGATGTAGCTTCTCATTTGAGCACGCTCTGATGGCGAACGGAATCGACCTGCCGTACTACGGCACTGAACACAATGTGCCGATGTTTATTACCGATATTCAAACTCAACAATCGGGAGAATTTGGCGGTCCGATGGTGGTTTCGCACCGCTGGATTCCACAGGACAAAGTGGTTCGAGCCGTACAGGCGACTTCCCGATTCCCTGATACTCATGGTGCGCCGATTCACATTGGCGATCCTTCCAAGATCGGAATATCTGACATTACGAAGCCCGATTTCGGCGAAGTGTGGGATCAGGGCAATGAGGACGAAGTTCCGGTGTTCTGGGCGTGCGGCGTGACTCCTCAATCGGTAGCGATGGCGTCGAAACCAGAGCTGATGATCACGCATTCGCCGGGTCACATGTTCGTGACTGATCTAATGGACGAAGATTTGGCTGTTTTGTAGGATATCGGCCGTACTAATCGTTCTAAACACTTATAAAAGCCCGTGATAATTCATGCCTGAATCATCTGTATTCACAAAGATCGAAGACATTTGTCTGCAAGATGACATTCGCGGGATGAAGGCGTTGCGAGAACACATGTCTGAAGGCTGGCTTGAGGCGTCGGCGCAGTTGCTGCTCGATCACCCTGGGAAGATTCTGATCGCCACCGGTTTTTATATTTTGAGAGCCGGTGAGCCTGAAACCGATGGACCTCCGGGTGCGGTTGCCATTGGCGACGCTTTGAAGTCATTTGGCAATACAGTTGCCTATATCACGGATGAATTGTGTTCGACGGTGGTTAGGGCGATTGCTGGTGATGACGAAGTAATCGAGTTTCCGATCACGAGTCATCATGAATCGAGCATGTTCGCTCACAAGTTATTGGTGGAGCACGCTCCGTCGGCGATGGTGTCGATTGAGCGAGCAGGCTTGCTCGGTGACGGGACGTATCGGAACTGGAAAGGCGTCGATTTTTCGAAGTTCAACGCCAAAATAGACCATATGTTTGATGAGCACCCGTACACAGTCGGCATCGGCGATGGCGGAAACGAGATCGGTATGGGCAATATGCGGCATGTGATTCCCGATATCGAAAATTTGCCAGACGATCCATGCGTTACGACAACGACTGAACTCATCACTGCCAGCGTTTCGAACTGGGGCGGATATGGATTGATCGCTGCACTGTCGCTCAAGGCGGGTAAGAACCTTCTGCCATCGGTGGAGCAGGGTTACGAATGGGTAAAGGAAATCGTCGCTGTGGGAGCCGTTGAAGGCATGTCGGGCGAGTCTAAGGACTGGGTTGACGCTAGGGCACCCGAAGATGACGCAATGTGTTTGCGAGACCTACACGCCTTGTTGAACGCTGAAGGACTCTAACGTCTTCGGCTTCTCGAACGTGCTCCGCTCGATGCGAGTTGCCGTTGGGTAGCGATCCGCTTACTACTTGGCCTTTGGTCGAGCAGTTTTTACAGAGGACCTTGGCGTTCTGGTCATAGTTTCTTTTACTGCAAAGATCAGCATTAAGGCACCGAATGCTCCAATGCCGGCCGTTGAGACTGACGCTATGCCGAGCGTGAGAATCTGAGCGATTCCGCCAATGGCGATTGGCCCGCTTGCTCCACCGGTGTCTGAGATAAGACGCCAAACTCCCAAGAATTCGCCGGGATTTTCTTTTGGTGCGAGATCAGTGCCCATGATGAGTACGAACCCACTGGATAGGCCGTTACCGAGTCCTGCAATTAGTCCGACAGCCATAAGCGCTCCAAACGAACCCGTCAAAGGAATCAGTGCGATGGCTGTGCCCAGCATTATGAATGCCGGTATCCCGGTCGACTTACGACCCCATTTGTCCATCGAGTAGCCGACAAGTGGAAATAGCATTGAGTCGACGGCAAATGAAGCGGCAGCGATGGAACCGATCTGGTCTTTACCAAGTCCGAGTTCTCCACCCCAAACCGGTATCAAAAATTCCCGTCCAGCACGAACGAACTGCAGAGCGACAGCGGCGACACCAGCAGTTGCAAAATCTCGTCGGTGTCGAGTTACCACGGTTCCGAGTTCAGCAAATACATTGTGGCGGCTCACTGAGCGACTTGGTTCGATCATGTTATGGGTCGTTATAAGCACCATACCGAGAGTGAGTACGGCAACGCCAGCCTGGGCGTAGAACGGTACTCGGATGCCTACACTTTCGGCCAGGATTCCACCCATTAGCGGACCGAGTATTGTGGCGATGCGGGATATTCCGCCGAACAATGAAAGTGCTCTTCCTCGAACGTCCATCGGAACTGCCGTTGCGATATAGGAATGTCGAGAAATACTCCAAAGAGCGAAACTGGCACCGGCTAACATTCTTGACGCCATAAGCGATGAAAAGTTGGGGGATAAGCCGGCCCAAACGGCTGATATTCCGAAAAGTATCACGCCAGCGATCATCGTTTTGCGAAGTCCGAGTCGACCGACAAGAATTCCTGCCGGTACATCGAATATCATCGTGCCAATGTAGCGTGCTGCTATTACTAGACCGACGAGTCCGATAGTCGCTGCCATTTCCTCTTTAGCGAACCCCGGTAGAACTGGGATGAGGATGCCCTGACCCATCGAAAGCAGGAAAGAGGGCGCGTAAACAGACCACACGAGTGAGCGAATGGTTGAACGAACTGAACTATGGACTATCGGGGTCTGAGGTGTTGGTGGCGCCTTGGGCGATGACATATGCGCTCAATCCTAGTCCAGCGTCGTGATGTAAGAGAGGATTTGCTGGATAGAATTGACCGTCTTGAACATGTTTTTAGAAATCCAGTTGTTCCGACCGCTTCAGAGCGGTCGAAAGGCATCCCATTGAAATTTGATTACGACCGAACGGTTGAAGCTTCACTGTCGACTGTTTGGAGTGTGTTGACTGATCCAGCGGCCATGAAACCTCACTTGCCCGGAACAGCGACAGTGGTTTCGACCGGATCGGACAGCTATCGAGTTTCGATCAAGATTCGGATGGGATTTTTACGTCCAACAGTGAACGCTAATGTTCATTTGTCAAACATCGATGAACTTCGTGGTTTCACGATCGAACTTTCAGGGAAGTCGATGGGCGCTGGGGTTTCGACAAACGCCAAAATGACTCTGACTGGTACTGGCGGCGATTCAGGAGGCACGGCCGTTCAAATGGTGGGATCGGTCGAAACGTCAGGGATCTTGAAGAAGGTTGCCGACTCGAAAATTGAAACGGCTGCAGTTGGTTTTCTAGAGTCGTATTTCGCAAGTATTGAGAGTGCCGGATCGCCGAACTAAGTAACCTACGAACCCGCGTCTCAGAAAGCTTCGGCGGCTAGTTCTCTTCTATAGCATCACACCATTTTCGCTTGTGTATCCGTTTTCATCGGCAGTGCGAGGTGTGTTCGAGTGATCGCCACGTGTCGCTAGTTCGATGCGATTGCCGTCGGGGTCATAGATGAACAGGAACTGCTGACCGTCGTGTCGCGTTCCGATTCCTTCGACGATTTCGACGTTGGCTTCGACTAGAGCTTCAGCAGTCGCTTCAAGATCGGCGACCTCGAACGCTACGTGCTGACGACCATCGCCGCGCGATCCTACCGACTGTGGAGGGTCGATAACGTGAACCATTGATCCATCGGGCATTTCTGTCCAGCTAAGCGTATTGCCGTCGATCTGGTGGGGAATTACATTGATGTTGAGTAGATCGCGGTACATGCCCATGCACTCAGCACGATCGCTCACAGCTAAACCAGCGTGGTTGATCGTAAGTATTTTGATTTTGGACGGGGAGTCGACTGTGACGTTAGTTCCCGATTCGGTTGTGTAGCCAAGAGCGTCGGTGACACGAGTCGATGAGCGAAGATTGCTTGCGGTAGCGAATTCCAGGCGGTTGCCATCGTTGTCGTCGATGAAGATGCACTTCTGTCCGTCGTGCCGTTCGCCCGTGTCGCTAATGTTCGGGTAGCTAGAAGCTCTTAATGCCTCAACTGAGGAGCCGAAATCGTCTACCTCAAAAGCAATGTGGGGATCACCAAGATTTTCACCGTCGGATGGCTCGATCAAGTGAACCATTGTCCCATCTAGAGTTTTGGTCCAGACGATGTTGGGCGAATCAACCATTGAAGGGATCACTTGAAGGCCGAGAATATCTCGGTAGAACTTCAGCGCAACGCGGCGGTCCCATATTGGAATTCCAACGTGGTTGATGGTTTTGATGCTGATTGTTCCGGGCAATTGGCGATCCGTTCCGTTGGGGTGGTCCGATTTAGCGAAAGTATCTGGACATTACTTTAGTTCGACAATCATCTCTATTTCAACAGTGATTTGACCTGGGAGGCTGCCCATGCCAACTGCTGAACGGGCGTGTTTGCCGTCCTCGCCAAAAATCGAGACGAGCAGATCGGAACATCCATTGATGACTTTGGGCTGATCGGCAAAATCAGGGGTGGCGTTGACCATACCTAGCAGTTTGACGACACGTTTTACCTTGTCGAGGCTTCCAACATGCTCTTTCAATGCTGAGAGAAGCTGGATGCCGCAGAGTCGGGCAGCATCGTACGATTCGTCGACAGTGCATTCTGATCCAGCCTTGCCAGTAACCTGCGATCCATCGGGGCGATTAGGGCCTTTCCCCGAAAGATAAACTAGTTTGCCAACGGTTACGGCAGGTACGTAATTGGCAACGGGGCCTGATGGGTGAGTTAGATCAAGTCCGAGTTCTTTTACTTTAGCTTCGGCGCTCATTCACGAAATCTCCCTATTACTACCGGTGTGTTAAATACACCGAGACCGGCGACAGTATGCACCGGTCTCGTGTGATTTTCTATTCGATTATCCCTTTTAGGAGGATTTTTCTTAAGGCTATGCCTTCGGTTCGGTCATTGACAGTGGCTCAAGGACTTCATCGAGTTTTTCGCTGGTTAGATTGGTTTCTCGTAGGGCGACCTGTTTGATTGTTTCGCCGCTTTCGGACGCTACATGTGCAAGACGGGCGGCCTCGTCGTATCCGATGATTGGTGCCAACGCAGTGCAGATCGCTAGACCCTGCATGACCATTTCTGGCCCCTTGTTGGTTGCTACGAGATCGTTGATGCACTGTCGGGCGAAGTTGCGGGCTGCAGCAGCTAGCAGATCAATCGACTCAAGCAGGTTGTGGGCTGCCACTGGCATCATCACGTTTAGCTCGAAGTTTCCTGACTGACCAGCGATCGTAATCGTTGCGTCATTTCCGATTACCTGAGCCGAAACCATCGCAACAGACTCAGCTATAACTGGGTTGACCTTGCCCGGCATGATTGATGATCCGGGCTGGACTTCTGGCAATGAGATTTCGCCGACGCCAGCACGAGGTCCGGAGCCGAGCCATCGAATGTCGTTGGCGATCTTGAGCATGCCGACGGCGATAGATTTGAGTTGACCAGACGCGGATACCGCGGCGTCGAGAGTGCTCTGAGCTTGGAAGTGGTTGGTGGTTTCCGAAAGATCGAGACCAGTGAGATCGCGCAATCGTGAAATAACTCGTGTTGCGAACTCGGGATGCATGCCAATGCCTGTTCCAACGGCTGTTCCACCTAGGGCGAGAACTGACAGTTCGGCAAGTGCTTTTTCGGCTCGCTTGCCGGCGAATTCGAGCTGACCCGCGTAGCCAAGGAATTCCTGACCGAGTCGGATCGGTGTAGCGTCCTGAAGGTGGGTACGTCCTGTCTTCACAACTCCCCATAACTCTTCTGATTTGGCTCGAAGTGAGTCTTCGAGTTCTTTCAATGAAGGAAGCAGATTGTCCTTGATCGCCCCGGCAGCTGCCAAGTGGATCGTGGACGGGAAGACATCGTTCGACGACTGACCTTTGTTTACGTGATCGTTTGGGTGAACTGGGTTTCGCGATCCAAGTTCGCCGCCGAGTGATTCGATTGCGACGTTCGAGATGACTTCGTTGGTGTTCATGTTGGTCGACGTGCCAGAGCCTGTCTGAAATATGTCGACAACAAACGAACTGTCGAATTCACCATTTATAATTCGTTCGGCAGAAGCGATGATCGCGTTTGCGATATCTTCGTCGAGAGCATTGAGTTCGAGATTTACGACGGCTGCTGACTGCTTGATTTGCCCAATTGCTTTGATGAATGAACGTCCAAGTCGCAGATTGCTAATCGGGAAGTTTAATTCAGCGCGCCGGGCGTTTCCGCCGTAGTAAGCGTTTGCTGGAACTTCTAGTTCACCCATCGAATCACGTTCGAGCCGCATGTCCTGCGAAGCCATCGTTTACTCCTGTTTTAGTGGATATCTCATTCGATCATATAAATCTTCAGCGTCAGTTCTCGCTGCGTAAACCGAAACTAATCATAATCCCGAGATGACGAGTTGAGTTATTTTCGTGGCAGCGGTTTTATAACAACCATCGCTCCGCCAATAACGGCGTGAGCGTCTCTTCTTTTTAGAAATCTTATGCGTTTTGGTCGTTCGTCACGTCGGAACTGACTAGCGTTATCGGAGTAAGAATACCGCCAGTTCGGGTTGGGGAAGCCAGTTAGTTCGCCGGTGAATGCGCTAACTAAACGGTTACTGAGCCGTTTTTACCGAGAATTCCAGACAGAGCTTCGAGCATTCCCAGATGGCGATTGGCGTGAGCGATGTAGCCGACCATAGCGTCGCCGACGCTCGTATCGTTATCGTGCCAGTCCGTGAACTGCGCATTGAACGATTCGTCATCGATCTTGACGACACGTTTTTCGAGCAGATCGAATGCTTCTTTTGCGTATGATCTGACGTTCGTAACAACTGGAATCGGTAGTGATTGACCGGTTTCGTTTCCGAGCCCTGAGCCTGCGCCCCACATGCCGAGGTCTACACCTTCAAATCCCCATTCTTCTGCAACACCAGCAAACACCCAGAGTTCAGGTGTTTTCGTGTCGACGATGGGTGAGAGTAACCCTTGAACGTAGTCGGCCCAACGACCCATGTGCCAGAGGTGCCACTTGCATGAAGGCGCAGTGGATGCGGGCCATGTGGAAGCCTCTTCCTCGGTTAAAGCATCGACAGCTTGGAGAATCTGGGTATCGAGCTTGTTGAGGCGAGTTGAGATTATTTCTGCAGGGGAAGGAATTGGCATTTTTTGAAACGGGCTGCTGAGTAGTGGTAGTTTAGGCATGAAGTCTCGCCCATTCAGGATCGGGATGCGAGGCGATGAAGTCATGGTCTAGTTCGTAACCGAGTCCGGGCTTATCGGGCAAGTGAAGGTGACCATCTCGAACGTCGAGTGGTTCCATGATTACGGAATTATAGTTTTTCAAAGAGTGATCCGACATCTCAAGTCGGTAGATATTTGGCACGTTCATCAACACATGTGCGCCCGTAATTACGTTGAACGCACCTGAGGCATCGTGTGGACTAATCGGAACGTAGTAGGTCTCGGCGAGGATGGCGATGCGTTTCATCTCGGAGATTCCGCCGGTCCAGCAGATGTCGGGCATTATGTAGTTCACTAAGCCTTCTTGCAGATACGGTGCGAAGTCCCAACGGGTGTACTTGCGTTCGCCGATACAGAGGTTGATGTCAGTGTTTTGACGGAGTTGTCGGTGTGCGTCGATGCTCTCTGGTTGGAGCGGTTCTTCGAACCATGTGAGATGGTGCTTCATCATGCGATTACAAAGTTCGGTCGCAGTTGAGACATCGAAATTGCCGTGGGCATCGATCATGAGTTCGATGTTGGGTCCAATCGCCTCTCTGAGTGCCGTTATAAGATCATCGGCGTTCTCGGCACCTGCGGGAGAGATTTTGCCGTCGATGTATCGACGGTGGTGCTTACCCATTTCTGGACTGAATGGATCGAGCTTGAGAGCTTGATAGCCGAGTGCGATTTGTCGTTTGGCGTCGGCGACGCAGGCGTCGATATTGTCGATAGAGTCCACGTGGGAGTAGACGGGGACTGATTCACGCATCTTCCCACCGAGAAGATCCCAAACTGGGCGACCAAGCGCCTTCCCCTTGATGTCCCAGAGCGCCATGTCGATTCCACTGGCGAGAGTAGTTCCGAAGCCTCGGGAGCCAAGAGTGCCGAACCGCCGGTAGATTCGATGCCAGATTGCATCGATGTCGTAGGGATCTTGCCCAACAAGTCCTTCAGAGAAGTCCTGCCCTTCAAGATCGTTCTTGAGCATCTCGTAGGCTCGCCCGACAACTAGCGCGCCGCCGCCGCCAGAGTTGGTCGACTCGCCGACGCCCGTGATGCCTTCGTCTGTGTCAACCTCAACGAACAGCCATGATCGATTGCTGCCTTCGGGTCGGGTGAGGTAGACGCGTAGATCGGTGATTTTCATAATCAAGCCATCCCTGAAGTTTCGCTGATTAGTTTTATACACAAGCGACGAAATAACCCCAGACTCGATTGACGTTCGGGTGAGGCCACCGGATAGTACACCTGTTGCGGTGTTAGACTCCGCCCGATCATTGAAAATTGCTGGAAATGCTGGCGATGTTCAGGAAACTTCAACCGAGTATTTCAGGAACCAAACGACATGAGATTTTGTTACGCACACCGTCGATTCGCTTTGTACCCGCAATCGGTCGATAGCTGGAACCTCTCGCCCGACAATTACACCAGTGACTTTCTAAAAAAGACCAAGAGCCTCGGCTTCGACGCGATTGAGGTTGGACTCGAAGTCATGAGCCAGTTGAGAACCGAGCAGAGGGTCAAAGATTTCACCAAAAATTTCAGTGACCACGGCCTAGAAGTTGGCTGTGTACGAGCTGGTGGCACGTTGCACGATGCAAAGAATGGTCCGCAAAACCGAGCCAGACTTGATGAAGCGATCAAATACGCAGGTTGGAGTGGAGCAGAGGCAGTCAATGGCGCTATGAGTGCTCCAACTCGTCATCCGGATCTATTTCCCGGAGCAGGAAGTGGTTATTCAGAATCTCAAGATGCTTCACGGGACACTATGCTGTGGGTCTACGAAGATCTTGCACCCGTATTCCAGGACGCTTGTGTGAAGGCTTCGGACGCAAATACGAATATCACAGTTGAAATTCACCAGAACTCGCCTGTGGACAGCTCATGGTCGGCATTGCTTTTGCACGGCTTGGTTGATCGCCCGAACTTCGGTATCAACCCCGATATTGGAAACATACTGTGGACGTACGACGTGCCGGAAGAAGATTTCGATTCCGCAATCGATGCCGTTGCTCCAGCAGCCAAGTACTGGCACTGCAAGAACCTTCACACTGTGCATCACCCTGAGAACAATCGATCTGTATTTGTTCGAGTTCCACTGCCTGATGGTGAAATAGACTACCGGTACGCAATCTCCGCAATGCACGCCGCGGGCTACTCGGGTTACATGACTATTGAAGGCGCGTCGGCTGGTGATCAGTGGGCGCAGGATGAGAAGTCGATCAAGTACGCCAAAGCGATTTGGGATGAACTAGAAGCGTAGTTCACCCGTTATAAATTAGAAAAAACCCCGGTCAAACGACCGGGGTTTTAGTCAATTACAGATTTTGCTATCCGATGGTCCAGTAGATTGGAGGAAAGCACGCATGACACATCCACGTCCAGAACTGATGATTGGAGTTAGAGTTACAGATTCAATTCAGTGGGGTAACTCAAGTGAAAATGACATATTCCAACATCGAGACACAAGTTAGATCTGTGATCAGACCTGTATTTGTCGCTGAATTTCCCCAATAGTTCTATTTACGGCTCTGGTAACCGTTCTGGCATTCGTCGACTAAATCGTTATTTGGCGTCCTGTCAGGTGCTGGTTGCTATTGAAGACTAGATAGTTTCTTGCTCCGGATGCTTGACGGGTCTTGCTAATGACAGAGCGACGATTCCGACGATAAAGATCGCTACTACGATCAAGAACGAGTTATTGAATGAGTCGGTTGAGTCGTGAATCGCCCCGGCGATAAGTGGTGCTCCCGTACCCGACGCGATCATTCCGACCTGCATCAGACCCATGATTCCGCCGAATTCCTTCATGCCGAACGCCTCTTGAACGACGAGGACGATCAGTGCACCGAGTCCTCCAAATCCAGTTCCGAATACTACGATCCCGACCCACATGATGGCGTCGGTGTTCGCTTGGGCAATCATGAACACACCTACGGCTTGAAGAGATACCGAAATTATCGTGGCGATTCGAGCGGTGATCTTTTCGCTGGCTCGACCGAACGCCAGCTTCGATCCAATGCCCATACCCGCTATGATGCTGACCGCTGTCGTGGCTAGGCCTGGAGCAAATCCGCTTTCTTCAAAGTGCTGACGAAGTTGAGTTAAAACTCCCTGATAAGTGAATGTCGCTGCGACAAGCCCTATCATGATTAGCCAGAAGTTACGGTTCGCCAGCGCCTGCTTCACTGTTATTCCGGCGCGTGCGGCATATCGGGCCACGTGAGCCTGATCTCCACGGCCTGTTCGTTTCATCTCATCTTCGATTTT
Source organism: uncultured Dehalococcoidales bacterium (assembly GCA_905614375.1). The sequence continues at coordinate 15,122 of CAJQSP010000003.1, forward strand.
GTTCTCATCTTCCATGATGATGAACAACGCTACGAGTCCAAGGACGACCATGATGACACCGAATGTCACGTACGCCATCTGCCAACTGAGCACTCCGATGATCCCTGCTGCTAGGGGCGGCATGGTTACCCCACCAAAGTTATTACCAGCGACAACCGCTCCCATCACTCGCCCACGAGTTTTAGGGAACCAGAGACCGACCATCTTGCCGGCGGGCATGATCGTTGCACCGGGGAAGCCGGCGTAGACGAGCCCGCTGAACAGGTACCAGTGCCAAAGTTCGGAGATTAATGGTCGAAGTAGGAAACCTGAAGCTATCAACAGTAGCGAGGCGAACATTACGGGACGTATACCGATGCGGTCGCTCAAGTTTCCTACGAACGGTGCAAGGAGTCCGGAGATGAACGAAAATGCCAGTGAGAGATTTAATTGGGTTTGCGACCAGCCAAACTGCTCTTTTAGAGGTCCGGCGAATTCGCCGAATGCGTACTGTCCCATTCCGACTGAAAGTCCGGTCGATAGGAAGACAACGAATGCTATTGGATAACCGCGGTAAATATGCCCAAAGAATGGAACCGTCATTAGTCGGTGTTGCCTTTGTCGATGTCGGATGCGCCGCGCCCGTCCGGCGCACAAGAGCAGCTGAAGAATCTGTGAGTGGAAACAGGCGGTAACTCGCACAGTTCGGTGAGGGTAACGATCTCTAAATTGTCCAAGCTGACTGTATACTCCGCCCGCGTTCCAAATCTGAAAGGGGCGCTAGTTCGAATAGGCGTCAGTCACGGTAGCACCTGTGCGTGTGCTTTGGGTTTTGTGGGACTTGTGACTTGCCGTTAGTGGAGATTGTTTTGAGACAAAGTAATGTTCGTGCCGCAATCAATCATGGCACAGTTTCACACAGCTTAACGCTGACCTTCCCTGAGCCGACTATCGCCGAATGGGCGGGCTACGCGGGTTTCGATGGCCTTCATCTTGATATGGAGCACGGGGTTTTTAACTGGGAATCGGCAGAGATGATGTGCCGGGTCGCCGATATGCACGGAATGACCTGCACAGCTCGAATTCCTAACACTGAAAATGACACCATACTGCGGGCATTTGATCGTGGTTTGATGGGTATTCTGTGCCCACACGTCGACAATGCCGAGCAGGCTCAACGAATCGCAATGGCTTCACGATTTGGACCCGAAGGCGAACGTTCGTTTGGCACTTCCCGTGGTCGTGATTATGGGATGACCGTTAGAACACCCGCTGAGTACATGGCGGACTTTAACCGAGAAGTGACAGTCGCTATTCAGATAGAGACTAAGAACGCAGTCGACACTATCGAAGACATTTTGGATGTTGAAGGTATCGATATGATCGCTTTTGGTCCCCAGGATCTGGCGCAGTCACTTGGCCACCCTGGGCATGCAGATCACCCAGAGGTACTAGAGGCGATGGAGTATGTTGTCGCAGCAGTTCATGCACGCGGTCGGCTAATGTCTTCAGACGTTGAAAAGGGCATAAATCTGGTTCAATGGTTGCCCGCACAACTCAAAGACTGGCTCGATAGCTCACGATCTAACTAGACGCTAACTATCTTTCTAAATTCAAGTAAAAATTGATTCGGCAAATAGATAAATGACTTCAGCTACTTTAAATACCAAATTCGAGCCAGTCGCAGGCTGGGCGAAGCTTCCGATGGGTGTGACGTTCCGAGGGGACGCTACTTCTATCGCTGTTGACTCGAAAGACAATGTTTACGTCTTTAACCGCGGTACTGAACCGATTGCGGTGTTCGACACCGATGGCAATTTTGTTAAAGGAATGGGCCACGGCGAGTTTGTGCGTCCGCACGGCATTGAGATCGACTCGGACGACAACTTATATTTGGTCGATGATGATGGTCACATCGTGCAGAAGCGAACCAATGACGGAGAAGTTATCTTCACGCTCGGCAAGAAAGGCGAACCCTGTGAATGGCAGAGCGGTGGAATGTTCAATCGTCCAACCGACATCGCCATTCATCCGGTGACCGGGGAACTATTCGTATCGGATGGATACGGTAACTCCCGAATTCACAAATTTGATCCCGACGGCAAGCACATCACGTCTTGGGGTGAATCGGGAACTGATCCAGGCCAGTTTAGCCTGCCGCACAACATCAGCATGCTCGGAACCGACAAAGTTATTGTCGCCGATCGTGAGAACTTTCGATTACAGATATTCACTACTGAAGGCGAATTCATGGAGCAGATTCACATTCATCACCCGATGTCAGTAACCCAAGGCAAGGGGGGAGACACGGCTTTGTACGTTGGAGAGATGATTCCGCCTCCGGTGCAGCAAGGAGTGTCGAATCTGGGCGCAATGATCGCTGTTCTGTCGGCTGAAGGAGAATTCTTGCAGCATCTCGGTGGTCCGTTGCCGGGTGAAGGCGTTGGGCAGTTTACTGCACCGCACGGTGTATCGACTGATTCGCAGGGTTCTGTTTATGCGGCAGAAGTTGCGTGGACGAACTATTTCTCAAGTCCAGAAAACTCAGGAACAGACACAAAGCCATTGGGCGAAGTAGTGAGTCTTCGCAAGTGGAGACGGGTTTAGAGAGCACGCAAATCAACTTCTGTAATGACTCACGCACACGATCTCTTATCAATTCGGTCAAGTAACGAGGAATAATCATGGTCAACGCAGCTACTTCAGCAACGGTTTACGAGCCAGTTCCGTACTGGGCAAAACTTCCGCACCCTATGTTCTTCAAGGAAGCGACATCTGTGGCGGTCGACTCGAATGACAACGTATATGTGTTCAACCGGGGCGACCACCCGGTCATTGTTTTCGACAAGAACGGAAACTTCCTTGAGACATGGGGAGCGGGCGAGTTCGTACGCCCTCACGGTATTACGATCGATGCTGACGACAATCTTTACCTCGCCGACGACGACGCTCACATGGTTGAGAAACGCACAAAAGAAGGTAAGCTCGTCTACCGATTGGGTGAGAAAGGTAAAGCAGCTGCATGGCAGGAGGGCGATCCGTTTAATCGTCCTACTCACGTTGCAATTCACCCAGAATCGGGAGATCTGTTCATTTCGGATGGCTACGGCAACTCTCGGGTTCACAAATTCGATTCTGATGGAAAACACATCACCTCTTGGGGTTCGCCGGGTTCGCTACAGGGTCAGTTCTCTCTTCCACACAATATTGCGATGAACGGCACCGACAAAATCACGGTTGCTGATCGAGAAAACTTCCGCCTTCAGACATTTACGACCGATGGTGGATTCGTGAAGCAGATTCACTCGCATCGTCCGATTGCCATTACCAATGGCAAAGGCGACGACACTAACTTGTATGTTGCCGAGGCAGGACCTCCTCCAGTTCAGGAAGGCGTGCGACGCCTTGGACGTCGGGTCGTCGTAATGGATCGAGAAGGCAACGAAGTTACTCGGTTCGGGAATGAACTTGGTGGTGAGGGACCCGATCAGTTCATCGCACCGCATGCAATGGCGGTCGACTCTGAAGGATCTGTTTATGTAGCCGAAGTTTCGTATACGGCGTTCGGATCGTTGCAGGACCCTGTGCGAGAAGTCACAAGCCTGCGTAAATGGGCACGGGTGAGCGGATAGTTTCTGAACGTTTTCGTATTAGGAGTGAATGATGAGCCCTGCAGCCGGAAAAATGTCGACTGAAGAGATCAATGAATTTTTGTCGCTACCGATCATCGCTCGTATTGGAACTGTAAAACCTGATGGCTCCCCTCACGTCGCTGCAATGTGGCAGCAGTGGGATGGCGAGTCGATGTGGGTTATTTCTCGTAGTAAGTCGAGTTGGTACGAAAACCTAAGTCAGGAACCTCGTGTGTGCATTCTGTGCGCGGATGACGTTGATCCAGCACACACGCGGGTGACTGTTGAGGGTGTTGCCGAAGTGGTTGAAGGACCAGTTTCTCTGGTAGGGCGCACGAAAGAAATCGCTGACGAGATGGCTATTCGATATATGGGGTCTGATGGTCCGACCTACGCGGCGAAGACGGCTGATCGACTGAGGTATCTCGTGAAGGTGATGCCGACGAAAATTACTTCGTGGCGTGGCGAATGGCATCCTCGGTACATAGTTACCGAAAGCGACTAATTGCCTAATTACTGGAGGCGTGTGATTTTTTCGAGGCCCATATTCTGATCTGCGTGCCGTGTTCCTGATAGTGAAGTACGGTGCAGGAATCGATCAATTCGCGAAACGGGTCAAACGGTTCGAAGTATGCACTTGGTGCTTTCGTTAGTTGATCACGTAGCGAACGATGCACCTCTTCCATCTGCTCAAGAGTTTGGCGAGGAGTGTTGTCTTTTTTTCGCAATGACTCTTGAGCGTTGAATCGATCAACATCGGCGACGGGTTCGATCGTTTTCCTGTCCAAAGAATTAACCAGCTCCCACTCCCAACTGGTTACGTGACCGACGATGTCGTTCAGCGACATTCCGTCGTGAACACCCGTGATTGACATGTCTTCACTGAGAAGTCGGTCAAGTGAATTTCTGAACTGTCGCCAGTTATCGTCTATGGCAGCCAAAATAGTGTTTTTACGATCTTTCATATTGAAGCTCCGGGTGTCGTCAGGCGACTTGGTCGTGCGTCGCAATTCTCCTATCCTACCCTTTCCGTCCAGAACCAGAAAAGGACTAATTGGTGGTTATGGACGTGTTGCTGGCAGGAATTATTGGGAGATTGCGTTGACAGGATTCCTTGGGAGGGCTAGCGTGGCGAACCCGTGTGGATGCACACGTTTCGATCTTTGTAATCTGATGGTGGCGAAAATATGACGACGGTTGGTGAAGGCAAATTTCAATATGAAGTAGACCGAGATTGGCTACGACACAAACCAGCATTTTGGGAACTTGGGCAATGTGCGGACGTAGGAGTCGATTCGCAAGATCGTGTGTGGCTGTTCAGCCGTTCAAAACACCCTGTCACTTGCTGGACCGCTGACGGTCAGTTCATCGGCTCATGGGGCGATCTTGGTCAGGACGAAGGAGAGTTCAGGGTTCCACACGGAGTGTTTGTCGACAAGGACGATCACATCTGGCTCGCCGATCACCAGACTCACCAGGTAACGAAGCATAACGAGAATGGCGATGTGCTGATGGAGCTCGGGACTCATGGTTACGCTAACATCACTGTTACTTCGACGAACGAGCAGGGCGCACCTTTCAATATGCCAACAGGTCTTGCGACCGCGACGGATGGTCGCTTGTTCGTAACAGACGGATACGCCAATCGTCGAGTGCACCGATTCAGTTCCGATGGTCAGCTCGAACATTCTTGGGGTGAGGCTGGTAAAGGACCCGGACAATTTTCGATTCTTCACAAAGTCGGAGTCGATAAGAACAACAAGGTTTACATTTGCGATAGAGAGAACAACCGAATTCAGATATTCGACGAAAATGGTAACTACCTGACCGAATGGAACGATGTTGTTGGTCCAGGCGATATTTTCTTCGATGACGAGATTGTTTACGTCGTAGAGCAGGGCGGCGGTAATGGCGTTTCGATTTGGACTCTTGAGGGCGAACTAATTACTCGCTGGCGCGGAAATCCTGAAGCGAGTCAGGCTGCGCACGGTGGTTGGTTCGATTCAAAGGGCAACATTTACGTTGCAGAGATCGGCGAGCCGGGGCAGGGCCAAAGAGTTACCAAGTTCAGCTTGATTTAGTGCCAGTATTGATGCATACCCGCTACCCCTCAGGGCAGTCGTGTTCTATGCCTGACAAAACTAGGTGAGTTGCGTTCACGTGGAAGCCGTGTCGTTCGTGGACTCTGTTGATAAACTCTTGCACGAGTTCGTCGTCAAGCGGGAGCGTACGTCCGCAGCTGGTGCATTGAAGATGGTGATGATTTGACTGGCTGATCCATTCGAACACGGTGTCGCCCGGACTGAGGCGGGATTCTGCGACTAGGCCGACCCCGCCGAGATCACTCAGCACTCGATAAACGGTCGATTGATCGAATTTTGCCCCAAGAGTCGCAAGTGCTTCGATTACTTCGGCGACCGTTACGTGTCCATGGGTGGTTAGCAGCACATCGATCACCGCAAGACGCGCTGGAGTAGCTCGGAGGCCTGAACCGCGCAGAACGTCGGACGGCGATTGATTAAGCTGTGTCATTCGAATCGATTGGTTCTCTATGGTTGAAGGGTTAGTCGATGAGTCTGACATGGTCGCATATGAATCGGATGTTATTTGTCGTTTTCGCCATTTAGGTTTCAAATGTCTTCCAGTGTCTTGATCGCCGCTCCGTCGGAACGCGTGTGGATGCTGGTCGACGATGCCAGTCACTGGAGTGAATGGTCGGGTGTCGTAGATGAAGTTTGGAAGACTCCGAATTGCCTCGATTGGCAATTTGGGCACAAGTGAATTTTTCGTCTTTTGATGACCCGTAAGAAAGTTTCGTTCAACGTGACGGTCACTCTATACGAGATGGACAAGACGATCGAATGGAGTTCGAAGAAATTCTCGATCACGGCGGTGTCTTCGATTTCTATAGAGCCTGAAGGAACTGGTTGTCGAGTGGTAGATCAGAAAGTTTTTTCTAGTCCGTTGCTGCCGATTCGTCTTGCTCATCCTCGTTGGCTGATACGCGTGATGACCGAACGTTGGCTTGGCGACATGAAGAAAACCGCAGCGATGTCTTCGTGACCGTGCTAGATCGAAGCAATTAACGGGTGATGATGGTGTTCGCTCACGCCGATGACGAGACATTGCTCGCCGGGGCGCTGATTTCCAAGCTGGTTTCGGATGGACACGAAGTTAGGGTGCTGTGTCTTGCTCCCGGTGACGGTGATCGAGTCAGGCGTCTACGGGGCGCCTGCGCTGATCTGGGCGTGAGTGAAGTAGAGACATTGCGCTTCGTTGAGAGTCGAATGTGGCCAAACGACGCTGGTACTCCCAGTGAATCACCCACAGCACGTCTTAATCTTCAAATATCGCTCGTTCCTAGTACTGAACTGGCGCGCAAGATAGCTGGAAGGATTTCGGAGAGCGCTCCTGATATTGTTTTGACTCATTCTTCCTATGGTGACTACGGAAATTCCGATCCTGCTGCCGCTTTTCAGGCGACTAGGTTGGCTGTTGAGTCTGTAGACGGCGAGTCGATTAGCTTCTGTTCACTTGAATGGTCACGTTGGGTGGTACGGATCAATGTACGACTGATGCGTGTTGGCGGGAGGAGTATCCGAAAGATGGGTCCCGACGGTTCGTTTGATCTAGCGCTGGCTTTAAATCGTCCGAATTAGCCGACTATATCTATCGATGTTTCTTCGGAGCTAGGCGTTAGACGGAAGGCTTCTCGTTTGTACCGAACTGAGATTGCAAAAAGACCACTTCCTATGCGATTGCTTGAGTGGGTACCGCTGATCTTGCAACGATCATTTCTCGGTAAGGCGAAACTGAGAGTTGAGTTGACACCCGAGAGATTCGATCAGACATCTGGTTTTTGAATCGGGAACGATTGTTCGGCGTTAGTTGTTATTAAACAAAAAAACACCCCAGACTGATTACAGTCCGGGGTGTTTTAGTTTTTGACTTAGTGTTGGCTAGGCGAGCAACTCTCGAAGCTCTGCAACATGTGCATCGCCACGGAGTCGGCCTAGAGCTTTTCTCTCGATCTGTCGAATACGTTCTCGGGTCAGATTCAACTCTCCACCGATCTCTTCAAGAGTTCGTGGGCGACCGTCGAATAGACCGAATCGTAGTTCGAGAACTCGTCGTTCACGATCCTGAAGGTGGCTCAGTACACGGTCGACCTGCTCTCGCATGGAAGACTGTGCTGCAACATCGGCTGGTGCCGGTGCGCTGCTGTCCTGAATCAGGTCACCAAGCTCATTCTCTGCGTCTTCACCAATTGGTGTTTCGAGAGAAACAGGTTCTTGCGACATCTGAAGAATTTCTGAGACACGCTCGATCGATAGTTCGACACGCTCTGCGAGTTCTTCGACTGTTGGTTCTCGGTTTAGCTGCTGTCCAAGTTCACGTCGTGCTCGCATGATCTTGTTCAGCGTTTCTACAACGTGAACTGGGATGCGAATAGTTCGCGCCTGGTCGGCGATTGCTCGGGTAATACCCTGACGAATCCACCATGTCGCATATGTCGAGAATTTGAATCCCTTGCGGAAGTCGAACTTCTCGATGGCACGCATAAGTCCGATGTTGCCTTCCTGAATCAGGTCAAGCATCGACAGACCACGGTTAAGGTGCTTCTTTGCCACAGAAACCACAAGGCGAAGATTCGCTTCGCCCAAGTGACGACGAGCCTTCTCACCTTCTTCTCGTACACGCATAAGGTGCGAGGTAAGGATTGAAGTGAGTGGCTGAATGGCAGCTATGAAATCTGGCTCCACAACATGGTCTGGCAGTTCGTTCAGGAGTGGGTTGATCTCGAGGATGTCGACCATATCTCCCGATAGCAGTCGAGAAAGAACTGAAAGTTCAACAACCAGCTTGTGAGCTTCGTCAGGCTCTACACCGAGAGCATCAGAGAGGTAGTTGATGAGTTCGTCTTCGCGCTTGCCGTCGACCAGAGCGCGAAGCTCAGGATCGGCGAGTGCTCGCCCGAGTGTGACTGGAGTGTCGAGGCCCAAATACTGTGCAACAGCAGATGCTGTGTCACCAACAGGACCGAGCTTCGAGAGAATTTCTGTAATGATAGTGAACGGATCGGGAGTTCCGATGTCGATGTCGCCTTGGATCTCTTTTTCGATTGCTTCGAGTCGCTGAGCAAGCTCAACTGCTCGTGCAAGCACTACTTCGTCTGCTGCGGTTAGAAGTGCGACTCGACCGATCTCGCGAAGGTACATCCTTACGGTGTCTTCTGTGAGTTCTGACTCTTGGACTTCTTGCGCCAGAGCGTTTGTGATGCTTGTTGAAGAATCTGAAGCTCGTGCTGCTTCCCACATATCCAGTTCAGATCGGGTTACGGCAGTTGCACCGTTTTCCGTCACCTGGTTAGCTTCGTCTTCAGTGCCTTCCATTCGGGTAAAGGCGGGTGTGTACTCGTCTTCGCCCTCAAGAGCTGCTGAAACGTCGTTGACACGGGTTGTTCGTCGCTTTTGGACCAACGGTTTTCCTTTCGGGCATTTTGTGCCCGTACCTAGACTCATCAAATATCCGGACAGATATTTAACTTCAGGTCATTCGTACTACTGCCTATCGCGCGGCATTCCCTACTAATCTCGCAGGGTTCACCACTAGTTGATAATCGTGGTAATCACTCAAGTTTTAGATACAACCAAAACAATTTGCGATACCGGACGAGCAAGTTTGGGGGTCCCCCAAACTTAGCCGCGTTCATTTACCAATCCAACCGACCTTTTATTATACGCCTTTTGGTATGTGTTCTAAAAGGGGGGTAGGTCGAAATTGGTTACGAATTACGTCGTTTTGCATCCCGATATCTGTCGGGAAATGGCCTTCTTATCGTTGCGATAGATATGGTTTCTGAGGAATAAATTCGACTTAATCCCAGTTGATGACGAACTTACCGGGCGCTCCTGACGAGAACTCTTCGTAGGCCTGTGCAGCTTCCTCGATGTTCGATCGAGAAGTGATGACTGAACCCAAGGGGACGTTTCTCTCGGCCGTGAATCGAGCTGCTTCCGCAAGACCGAATGTAGAGAATGTCCATGAGCCCATGAGTGTGAGATGTCGGTGGATGATATGCGGAGTCGGCTGATAAGTTACTTCCCCGCCTTCACCGACCAAGCAAGTTCGACCGAATATACGCGTTGATTCAACTGCTGCTACTCGAGTAACTGCAAGTCCGGCTGCTTCTAGGCTAGCGTCTGCACCATCGCCGCGAGTCAGTTCTTTGATTTGCTCTGGCGCGTCGTCGTTAGATGCGTCGACAGTCGCCCAAGCACCGGAATCGGCAGCCATTTTGAGTCGTTCAGTTGAAACATCTACCGCGATAATTCTCGCGCCCATTTCGGCTCCGAACATGGTGGCAGCAAGCCCAACCGGACCCTGACCAAATACGGCAAGTACATCGCGTCCTGATACTTCGAGCTTCTTTAAAGCTTGAAACGCCGTGCTCGCACCGCATGCCAAGTATGCCCCAACTTCGTAATCGACTTCGTCGGGGAGTGTTACGCATGTCGATTCGTGGGCGACCATGTAATCGCCGTGTCCGCCATGCATCGAACCACCGTAGTAAATCTTTTTTTCAGTTACTTCGCACAATTGTTGCCAACCGGTTAGGCAGTATTCGCACTGGCGGCAACCTTCGTAGTGATGCTGGATGATTCGGTCACCGACTTTGAGTCCTTTCACATTTGGCCCAAGTGCAACTACTTCGCCACAGGGTTCGTGCCCGGGTCGTATTAATTGTCCTTCGTGTTCGTTCGGCGAAGCGGTGCGGTATCGGGAGAAGTCGGATCCACACAATCCTGAAGATCGTAGCTTGACTAGGACTTGCTCGGATACGGGTTCAACGTCTGGAAAATCGATAACCTCTGCCACGCTGTTTCCGTGAAATGCAACTCCACGCATGTTCGATTCTCCTTGCTTAGGTGCCGAGATTCAGCATCTGTTTTTGAAAGTTGGAGCAATGTATATCAGCGAAACAGGGGAAATTGGCTTTGCAGTCGGCTCAAAGCGGAAGTAAGCTTGCCCCGCCTGACTAATAAGACATGACGGCGGCGATGCCGCGATTGGGATCTGCAAATATGGTGGACACGTTCAGTTACGAAACTCTTTATTCGGAAAAATCGGTTGATACGCCGCTGAATCCGGGGTTACATGCAAAGTACGATTTTGCCGTTGCATACCCGGCTCCAGAGACACTTCCGCTCGATGGATTGATTCAGTCACTTCAGTCGGCAGTCGATTCTGACAGCACGAAAGTGCTCGCCGAACTGGCGTACTACCCTCATCAGTTGGGTGCGCTTGAACTTCGTGAGTACACCGCTAAGAAGCTCTCCACGGACCGTGGATTTACCGTAAACCCAGATGAAATTGCTCTTACCAACGGTTCAAGTGAGGCTCTGGCTCTGGTTATTCAGGCTCTCACGAATCCTGGTGACGTAGTCCTTGCCGAAGAGTTCGTGTACATGGGAACTGCCGCCCAGCTTCGACGCTTCGGTGCTGACATTCGTGGTATGGCTATGGACGCGGGCGGGATTATTCCTGAAGCTCTCGATAAGCAGATTACTGCGTTGACCGCTGCCGGTGACAAGCCCAAGTACGTATATGTAATCCCTGAACACCAGAATCCCATGGGTTCAACTCTGTCGGCCGAGCGACGCAAGGAAATTCTTGAGATTTGTCACAAGCATGGCCTGCCGATTTTGGAAGACGACTGCTACGTAGATCTTCGATTCAAAGGTGACGTTCAGCCTGCGTTCAGGGCTCTTGATGACTCAGGAATCGTCGTATACGTTGCTTCCTACTCGAAATTGCTTGCGCCAGGACTTCGACTTGGCTACTTCACTGCTTCGCCTGAACTGATGCGACGTGCGTTGAGCTTCAAGCTCGGAAGTGGTCCTAACCAATTCGCTGCGATAGCAATTGAGGGTTACCTACGAAATAACCTCGACTCTCACAAAGACAATTTCAACCCGATACTTCAGGCGAAGTGCGACTCGATGACTGTTGCGCTTGAGGAGCATTTTGGTTCTTCAGGAGCGACGTGGTCTGCGCCTGAGGGTGGTTGCTACGTTTGGCTCACGATGCCAGAGGGTTCCGATATCGCAAGCATTCGTGATGAAGTGTTCCAGCAGGGCGTTGGATACGTTGCCGGTGTTAATTTCGAAGCGGACGGTACAGGGCGAATCGGTCACAACTCTGCACGGCTTTGTTTCGCATTCGAATCGGTTGAAAAGAACGCCGAAGGAATCGCTTTACTGGCTCAGCTGTTCAAGCAGCACGGAGCGATGTAATTATTCTTGTATTGCACGGAATTGTAATTCGATTGTTAACCAAGAAAAGACCGACTTTAGCGAGCCGGTCTTTTTTGTTGCCTACGTGATTCGGCGAATATGGCAGGAGTATTACAGACCGTTAACCGAATTTCGTTGCTGAATCTGCGGTTCGGAGATAAATTCAATTAAGACTCATTTTTGATTGGAACAAAAGGAACGCCTTTCATGGCATCTGCTGAACTGAACTTGATCGCACTGAAGATGGTTGCTCGCAAGAAGGGCATTCTCGCTGCTGATGAAAGCACTGGGACAATGACCAAACGACTCGATAGCATTAATGTCGAGTCGACATCGGAATCACGTCGACAGTGGCGTCAGCTCTTGTTCCAGACTCCCGACATCAGCGATTACATCTCAGGCGTAATCATGTACGACGAGACGCTTCGTCAGTCTGATGATTCAGGGAAAACGCTTGTGGAGCTACTTGCTGACAAAGATATTCTCTCTGGCATCAAGGTCGATAACTCGACTCACGATCTGGCAGGCGCTCCGGGCGAATTCATCACCGAAGGTCTTGATGGCCTTCGTGGCCGACTCGCTGAGTACTACAAGCTCGGTGCTCGATTTACTAAGTGGCGTGCACTGATCACTATTGGCGAAGGTCGACCTTCTGACTATGCCATCAATACGAATATGCACGCTTTGGCACGCTATTCGGCGTTGTGTCAGGAACAAGGACTTGTTCCAATTGTTGAGCCTGAAATTCTCATGGACGGAACTCATAGCATCGACGATTGCCGATCAGCTACAACTCGTTCGTTGATTAAGGTATTTGAAGACCTCGACGCACAGAACGTCGATCTTGAAGGCATCGTTCTCAAGCCAAACATGGTTATTTCTGGTTCTGACGCCCCTAACCGAGCGTCGTCGGCCGAAGTTGCTCGACAGACCATTGATTGCTTCCTCGAAACTGTTCCTGCGAACGTTCCGGGTATCGCATTCCTCTCGGGTGGACAGGGCGACGAAGAGTCGGTTGTGAACCTCGATGAGATCAGCAAGATTGCTAACACCAAAGAGCTACCTTGGGAACTGACCTACTCATACGGTCGTGGTCTCCAGGCTGCCCCGCTCGCTGCGTGGTTGGGTAAAGCCGAGAACATTCCTGCTGCTCAGGCTGCGTTCCGGAAGCGTGGACTCGACTCGAGCGCTGCTCGTGAAGGCCTTTACGCTTCGTAATCGGGTTCGAATTGATGTGGCTGATACCCTCTCCCACTCCGGGACAGGGTATTTTTTTGTCTCTTACTATCTGACGGGCAGCAATCCGCGGAATCAACCGGTAAAGTTGCTGTGCCTGTCCTGATTCGAAGGACGGGCGGCAACCGATCCGGAGTGAATATAAACGATGGCCCCAGACGCAATTTCCGATCTCATAGCAGCCCGATCTGCGCAAATTATCGAAACTCGACGCTTTTTTCACGGTATTCCTGAACTTGGATTCGAGGAGAACGAAACCAGTCAAGCTATTGCCGATCGTCTTACAGCGGCTGGTCTTGCGGTCGAGAGAGGCATCGGCAAAACGGGGTTAGTAGCGGTTCTCGAAGGAGCAAAGGCCGGTCCACGTCTGATGATTCGCGCCGACATCGACGGACTACCTGTTGATGAACTTACCGGACTTGATTTTGCCTCGACCAACGGTCGAATGCACGCCTGTGGCCATGACGGGCACATCACAATGACTGTGACCGCTGCTGAAATCCTCGCTGGGATAAAAGATCAGTTGGCGGGTACGTTGATATTCGTGTTCCAGCCTGCTGAAGAAGTCGTTATGGGCGCTCTGGCGATGATCGATGACGGACTCTTCGAAAAATATCCTGCAGATCGAGTCATCGGAACGCACTTGTGGAACCAGATTCCAACCGGAACGATTGGCGTGAACAGAGCAACTGTTTTCGCCAGCGCCGACCAGTTCCGTCTCACCGTTCATGGCAAGGGTGGTCATGGCGCAATGCCTCACAAGACCATCGACCCGGTAGCTGCTATCGCCGAGATAATTACGACGGCTCAGACAGTCGTGAGTCGTGAAGTGCCCCCGAATGATATGGGGGTTCTCACGTTTGGTCAGATTCATGGAGGATCAGCACCAAACGTAATTGCCGACAGCGTAACCGTCGAAGGGACTGTGCGTGCGTACACGGCTGAAACTCGAATTCTAATTATGCGGTCCCTTGAACGAATTGCTAGCAACGTCGCTTCAGCAATGAGGGCAACGACATCGTTTGAAAGAATTCACGGTGCGCCTCCGGTCATCAATGATCCTGAGGTAGCTGCTTGGGTCACCCAGCAGGCGAGCTTGGTTGTTGGCGAAGGCAATGCCAAGGAATGGGAGCCTGTGAGTGTCGGCGACGACATGGCAGAGTTCAACGATCGTGTGCCGGGCGTGTACTTCTTGCTCGGAGCGGCACACGACGATGCGAGGGTGGCTGAGCGGGGCATCGAAGGTCACCACAACGCCAAGTTCGACTGGAACGAAGACTGCTTGCCGCTTGGCATCGAGGTGTTCGTGCGGTCTGCAGTGGACTATTTATCGTAATACTGTTGGTTTGAGTACTGATTTGTTGCCTGTGGAAGCAACAAATTGTCCGAGCTCTTCGTCAATAGTAAGACATGAAAATAACAGCTTTGGCTAGCGTAATTGAACTCGTCGGTGCGCTCTGGCAGATATTCATTGAGGTTGAAACCTCGCTTCGTACGATCTATATGCCTACTTTGGTTGTAGGAATCGGCGTTGCTGCTCTCGCACTATTCAGCAAAAAGCGCTGGCTGCTTTGGGCCTCATTTGTTGTTTGGCCAAGCACGATAATTGGCGGACTAGTGTTTACTGGGATTGCTCTACTTACCATCGGCTACAACACTACGGGCTTGGGAAGGCATTGTAGCGATGATCATCGTCATTCTCGGCATATTCATTGGTTCCAGTGCCGGATTGATCACAGGCGGAGTGCTCGGCGCGCGTAAGACACGCCGAGCTGGTTCGCCTGATTAGTTCTTTTGGTCTAAACGACTGGCGCAGAGCCACCGTCTACGTTGATGGCTGTGCCGGTTACGTAGCTGGCGCGTCCGGATGCTAGGAAGCAGATCACATCACCGGCTTCTTTTGCTTCGCCGATTCGTCCAAGAGGGACGCCACCGCCGAAGGTTGCCCAATGATCGTCGAGCGAGTAGCTCGGGTCCTTGGCGTTGATGCCTTCCCAGCGGGTTCGGTGCTGGCCTGACTTCAATACACCTACACAGATTGTATTCACACGTATGTTGTGCTCGGCGAGTTCACCAGCCCATGATTTCGTGAGTGAGATGCCGGCCGATCGGGACAGGGAAGTCGGTTGCGAACCGGGTCGAGCAGCCTTGCCGCCGGGAGTGGTCGTATTGATGATCGCACCGGTACCAGACGCTTTGAGGTGAGGCAGTGCGGCTCGTGCGCAGTAGATCGCACCGTAAATCTTGATTCCGAAATCGGTTTCCAAATCGGCGTCTGTCATCTTCTCGAGTGTTGTCGCCGAAGAAGTGCCTGCGTTGTTGACCAAGATGTCGACACCGCCGAACTCGCTTACCACTTTGGCTACCATCGTTTGAACGCTGGATTCGACAGATACGTCGGCTGAGACACCGATAACTTCTCCACCTGATTCCGCTTTAATCTCGGCAATAGCGGCGTCGAGCTTAGATTGTGTTCGTCCTACGATGGCGACTTTCGTACCTTCGCTTGCAAGTGACGTGGCTGCTGCTTTTCCTATACCGTCGCTGCCGCCTGTGACAATCGCGACTTTGCCGGTTAATCCTAGATCCATCGTGTCGGTTCCATTCTTTAGCCCTTTTTCATATCAATCGGTGTGACGATTCCAACGGTTCTGTCGTTCCAGAGCTCATTGGCGATCGTCACGACCATTGTTGCGACGGATTATAAACACGAAAATCGGAAAATTATTTAGAACTGCGTTTTTGTGCGTGCGAGTTGTACTGTTAAGCCTTGTGTGATTTTTCCGTTGCCATTGCCGGTTGTAGACATAGTGAACGAACATGGCATCCGATGAGTCACACAGTCGATATATCAAGTTTAAGTAAACATTAGATAGGTAAAAGAAGTGAAGAACGGACAGCGTTTCGAACCACTTACAGTGCCGCGCAGAGTCATTTTGGGACCCGGGCCTAGCTCGGCGACCCCACGAGTTCTTCGTGCGATGTCGCTACCTATCATCGGTTATCTTGACCCCGCGTTCTTCGAACTTCTCGATGAACTGACCGGAATGCTTGGGGAGATCTTCAAGACCAAGCAACGAGCATTCGCTGTTGCTGGTGCTGGATCGGCCGGGATGGAGGCCGGACTTGTGAGTCTGGCTTCGCCTGGCGACACAGTAATTATTTGTTCTTACGGTTATTTCTGTGAACGGCAGATCATCATGGCCGAGCGACTCGGGTTCAACGTCGTTCCACTCCGAACAGAGTGGGGCAAGTCGATGGATCCCCAGGTGCTTGCCGAAGCTTTGAAAAAGCATCCTGAAACTCAACTCGTTCTGGGTATTCACGCCGAGACTTCCGTTGGAACCATTCAACCGATTGCCGAGTTTGCTCGCCTTGCTCATAAGGCAGGTGCGCTATTCATGACCGACGTTGTGACCTCGCTGGCTGGGTGTGAGCTTAAATTCGACGAGTGGGAACTGGACTTTGCTTACTCAGGTTCGCAGAAGTGTCTGGCGGCTCCTCCTGGAATTTCTCCGGTGGCTATTTCGGATCGTGCGCTTGAGTACATTCGCAATCGGCCTAAACCGCCAACATCGTGGTATTTGGATCTTTCGTTGATCGCTGATTACTGGGGTTCGGAGCACATAGCTCACCACACGGCGCCAGTAAGCATGATTTACGGTCTGCGTGAAGCGGTCGGTATGGCGTTGAACGAGACGCTTGAGGTTCGTTGGAAGCGTCACGAGGCGAACGCTGCTGCTTTGCGGGCTGGATTGGCTGCTTTGGGATTGGAATTGCCAATTTCTGAAGACGAGCGTTTAGATCAGCTGACGATCGTGAAGCTTCCGAAGGGGATCGACGATGTGAAGCTGCGCACCCAACTTCTTGAAGAATATTCAATTGAGGTTGGTCGTGGGCTAGGCAAGTTCGCTGGCGAAGTAATTCGGATCGGACTGATGGGCGAGTCGTGCGTGCCAGCAAACGTGTTCGCACTACTAAACGCTCTTGAGAAGATTCTCCCCGAGCACGGATACGAGGTTGCTAAGGGAGTTGCAGCAGCGGCTGCAAGTGCACAGTTGGCTGAAAACCCTTCACCTGTATACACGTCTTAGGCATTCGACGTAGGTTTTAGGCTGATTAGCCAGTACTAACGTTCGAGTCCGTATGCCTGATCGAGTAGGTCAACTACGTATCTGACCTTTGTCGATCGTGTGTTCGAATCTTCTTTGGCGACCTCTGTAAGAGCGAAATCCAATTGCATTGCGCAGCCGGGATTACCCGTTGCGACGATTTCGGCTCCAGTAGCGACAATGTTCCGTGCTTTGCGTTTACCTAGCTGAGCGGACATCTCACGCTGGGTTAGGGAGTAGGTTCCGGCCGATCCACAGCAAACCGCTGCTTCGCCAAGCTCGATCAACTCTAGTCCAGTAATCGAGTTGAGTATTGCTCGTGGTGCGTCGGTGATTCGCTGAACGTTCAATAGGTGGCACGGATCTTGATATGTGACCTTCACGTTTAGCGTCTTGGTAGGCGCCTCGAATTCGTATTCGACCAGTAATTCATGAATATCTTTGGTTAGCTCGGCGACCTTTTTTGCCTTATCGACATAGTCAGGTTCGTTGGCGAGTAGCTCTCCGTAGTCCTTCATTGCTGCCCCGCAACCGGCTGAAGCAGAGACAATTGCGTCAGGGTTTGCTGACAAGAACGAATCGATGTTCTGCTTTGCCATCTCAATGGCTGAGTCTGGTTCGCCTGAGTGGGTGTTCAGCGCGCCGCAGCAGCCCTGTTCCGCTGTTAGGTGTACTTCGATACCGTTGCGGGTTAGTACACGTACTGTAGCTTCAAGCGTTTCGGCGTGAGTTAATGCCATTACGCATCCTGCCAACATCGCTACTTTCGCCTTGCGAATACCCTGAGCCGGGTGAACTTGACCTTTGGCTACGAAGAAATTATCTGAGAGTTCAGGCAAATATGCGTCGGCGAGTTCGGCGTCACCAGGAAGGAGTTTCAGCAGACCAGTACCGCGTGCGATTGTTCGCATTCCTGATTTTTTGTATAACTTGAGCGCGTTTCCCGCCATTCTCAGTTTTACGGGCGATGGCAACATCGTGTTGTAGCCAATTGAACGGGCTGTGCGTTCCGTGAACGATCGTTTGGTGTGCTGTTCGACTTGCGCTCGTGTCGCTTCCATCAGCTTGCCGTACTCGACGCCTGAAGGGCAGGCCAGTTCGCAAGCGCGGCATTGCAGGCACAAATCCCAGTGTCCAATCACGGAAGGAACCATGTCGAGACGGCCTTCGTTGACCGCTTTCATCAGTGCGATTCGGCCACGGGGAGATTCAGATTCGAGTCCGGTTTCAATATAGGTAGGGCATGCCTGAAGGCAGAATCCACAGTGGACACACTTGTACAAATCTGACTCTTGCGGTGCGTGAGGTCCTGAGAATCCTGGGAATGTGCCGGCTGGTCCTACTGACACTGTTGGCTTATCTATCGACATCGAAGCGGTTATATCTTTCCTGCGAATCGCCCGGGGTTGAGTGTGTTTGTGGGGTCGTATTGCGCCTTAATTCGACGCATTAGATCGATCGAACTTCCGACGTCACTGAATACGTCCCTGCTTTGTTTCACGTGCAACGGGCATCGTTCGATTACGTAGGATCCCGAGTTCTTTGAAATCTCATCGACGATTATCGTGGTGTGGGCGGAAGCATCTTCGTTATTTTCAGGGTTAGATAGCATTGTCGAAGCTCCGAACCCGATATCAGATATTGTTGAAATATCGTGACTGTGCAAGTTCATAACCTTGGAGCGAGTGGCTGTGGAGGCTGCGAGAGTTGTGAGAGGGCGAGATGTCATTCGCACTGCCAATGTAGAATTTGATTCGGCTTCTTCGAGTTTAGCCCATGCTGACCTTTCGGCAACATCGTTGAGCACAGCGTAGCCTGTCGCACCGGCGGCACCAGCTGCACCAACAACCTCGTTGACTTGTCGTTCAATGGAACGAACACCACCGCCGAGTTTTATGAGGAGGGTGGTCACATCGTCAGTGGATACCACTTCGCCGGCTGCCTCTACAGTTTGCGTCGCTAACGGACCAGATATTGCGGAGATTGATTCTGGGAGAAAAAGTCCGTTAACCAGCTTCATTCCAACTTCGTTAGCTGTGATCTCATCATCAAACCAAGCAACGATGGTTTGCTGCTCGGGCGGTAGTGGAAGCAATTTGAACGCCGCCTGCGATACTATTCCAAGCGTGCCGTAGGCTCCGGTGTGAAGACGGTGCAATTCATAGCCTTGCACGTTTTTCACGACTCGTCCGCCGGTTTTGGTAACTGTGCCATCAGCAAGAACGATCTGCATGCCGATCACCCAGTCTCGAATTCCGCCGGTCGAAGACTGACGGCGTCCGGGAGCATTGGAAGCGACCGAACCGCCGACCGTTGCCTTTTCGGGATTACGTACTTCAAAGGCTAATCGTTGGCCTTCTTTGGCGAGCAGAGTGTTCAGCGTGCCGATAGTCACACCGGCGTTTGCCACGACTGTCATATCACCGGACTCGTGTTCGGTCTCCCCGATGAATTCAGAGAGATCAATAGCAGTGTCGTAACTCGATGGGATATTACCCACGCCGATACGGGTTCCTCCGCCCCACGGCGTGGCAGATCGACCAGATGTCGTTATTGAGGACAGCGTGTTGGAAAGCTCATCCAGGGTTTCTGGACGCTCGATTGATGCGGGAGTGATTCCGTCTAGCGAATGGCTCAATGTCGTTTTCTTAACCTATGCCTTCGCCGCGACGGCAGACGTTCGCGGTGCTGAATGCATCTGTGGCTTCCAAGGGGCGGTGTCCCAGAGGTGATCGCTGATAGCTGTAGCATCGTTGATCGCTTCATTTGGAACATCTTCTTCCCACGCAACAAGATTCTGTTGGAGTTGCTCTAGAGTTCGAGCCCCGACGATGCACGCGGATACAGCTGGGTGTGTTCTCGCCCACTTCAGCGCAAGAGCCATCGGAGAAACTCCGTACTTTTCGGTGACCGCTATGAATTTTTCCATTGCATCGAAAGTTGCTTCGTTCCAGTAGGTATTTTTATAGAAATTGGCGGCTCGAAAGTCGCTAGAGAAACGACCTCCACTTGAGGATTCTTCTTTGAAATTGCGATGTTTACCGAGCAGGAATCCGCCAGCCTGAGGGGAGTAGACCATCGCTCCGACGCCTTCTTCTTGGCAGAGAGGGAACAACTCTCGTTCAGCCTCTCTATATAGCAAGTTATAACGAGGTTGGACGGAATTGAACTTGCTGAAACCATTCTTGTCTTGCGCCCAAAGTGCTTCCGCGAGCTGCGGACCTGAGAAGTTTGAAACGCCGATGTAGCGCGCCTTGCCGGAACGAACAACATCGTTGTACGCCTCGACTGTTTCTTCAATAGGCGTTGTTAGATCCGGGGCGTGAATTTGGTAGAGGTCTACATAGTCGGTGCCGAGTCGTTTTAACGAATCGTCGATCGCTTGCATCACGTACTTTTTGTTCACACCTACATCGTTCGGATTTGGTCCGACTTGGCTTTTGCCCTTAGTCGCTAGAACTACTTCCGAGCGTCGTGTTTTAGTGAATCGTCCGACGTTCTCTTCCGAGAGTCCATCGGTGTATGAATTTGCAGTGTCAATAAAATTCACTCCACCGTCGAATGCTGCGGACATAATGCGGAGAGAATCTTCAGCATTTGTCTGTCCGCCGAAATTATCGGCACCGATGCAGTATTCAGAGATTTTCAGCCCAGTTTTTCCGAGGTTTACGTATTCCATATTGATCGCTTCTTATTTCGCTGCCGAAGATGTGGGTAGAGTGCCGAAGGCTTGTCCGGCATTAGGTGGGTAAGCCATTGGAGCTTGCGCTTCAAACTCGTCAGCTACCGCTCTTACTTCCGCCATAACTTCGTCGGGAACTGATTCTGACCACGCTTCGAGTATGCCCTTCACGTGCTCGACTTTACGAGCTCCAAAAATCGGGGCAGTAACGCCAGGGAATTCTGAAACCCACTGAAGAGCCAATCGAATTGCTGGCTGCCCGTGTTTTTCAGCGATTGCCGTGAATTTTTCAACTGCCGTGAATGTTGCGTCGTTGAAGTAGCGAGATTTCAGACCGCCGCCCTTTGAGTCGTCTCGAAGATCGAACTTAGAACCGGCTACTGCTTTGCCAGATTTGCCGTGCTGGCCTGTCAGCATTCCGCTAGCGAGAGGGGAGTAAGGGATCACCGCGACGTCATGCTTTTCGGCGAACGGAACCATTTCTCGGCCGAGTCCTGGCTGGAGAATGTTGAAAACACTCTGGATTGCCTCGAAGCGGTAGAGATTACGGACGTCAGAAGTCCAGAGTCCTTTTGCAAGCAGCCACGTTGGAAAGTTTGATGCAGCGGCGTATACGATCTTGCCTTGGTGGATCAGATCATCGACCGCACGAAGCGTTTCTTCGATTGGAGTTTCTGCGTCCCACGAGTGGCAGTAAAGCAGGTCGATTCGATCAGTGCGGAGGCGTCGAAGAGATTCTTCAACTGCTCGCACGATGTGATATCGAGAGGCACCTTGATCATTTACCCCGGGTCCTACGACTGAACGATACTTTGTTGCCAGAACAACCTGATCTCGTCGATTGGAGTCGGCGAGGTAATTACCGATCATCGACTCAGAACGACCTTCGTTGTACGAGTCTGACGTATCGACGAAATTTATACCGCCGTCGAGGGCTGTACTGAGAATTTCATGAGCTTTAGGCTCATCACATCCGTACGGATTTCCGTAGTTGTCGGTTCCCAAACAGATATTCGAAACCTTGGTTCCGGTACGGCCTAGCTTTACATATTCGATAGGAATTGGATGACTCCTGGTGTAATGGTTATTTAGCGTACTGTTTAGGTGGTTTAGAGATCAATCCAGCGAGATTCTTTGACGGATTTATAAGCAGCATCGACTATTTCAGCTGCCTTCAAACCATCGTAAAAACTGGTTTCAACAATTGATTGATCGCCCGCGATGATCGCATCGGCGAATAGTTTGTAAGGCTGAGGGTATTCAGGGCCGGGATCAAGCTGTGCTACTGGGTCGTTAGGCCCGGTTACTCCCAGCATTCCATGTCGACCATCGGTAGTGATTCGCCCTTTTTCTCCGGAGATTTCCACACGTGGTGAAGTCTTGCCGTCTGGGTCGGTTCCGCGTGATGCGAACGACGTGTGGACGACCGCCATGCCGCCGTTCTCCCATTCACACAGGAGACCCGACACGTCAGGCACATCTACATCAACGCCTTCTGGGTTATCGGCGGTTGGTCGGTGCGGATTCGTGGTGTCGAATGACGCTACAACTCGTTTCACCTCGCCGTTGATGAACCGTAGCATGTCGAACACGTGGATGAGTTCGTACATTGACCCTCCACCGTTCTCAGATCGGAATCGCCAAGTCAGAGTCTCGGGTTGAGCGTCGTACTGGTGTGACATGCCCCACCAAAGGTTCGCGTGGTAAATGCGCCCGACGAAATCGTTATCTAGGTATCGCTTGATTCGACCCATCATAGTGTTACCACGCTGGTTAAAGTTGGTCGAATGAATTACTCCGGCTTTTTCAGCCGCATCGAGCATTTCTTTAGAATCGGTCGCGGTAAGTGCGAGAGGTTTGTCGCAAAGAACGTGCTTGCCAGCAGCGATGGCGTCGAGAGCAAGTTCTTTATGGGAACCGGTTGGAGTTATGATGTCGACAGCGTCGATATCATCCATCTTCAACATCTCGTGATGATCAGTGAAGCCGTTCGGAATGTCCCATTTTTCCTGAAACTCGGCTAAAGCTTCGGAATTACGGCGTACGGCCGCGACCACCTCAACATTTTCGAGCTTTGAGAACTGTTCCATGTGGGTGTTGGCGAATCCACCGACACCGATGATTCCAATACGAACTTTTCCGGATGCTGAAGGCACAATCGATCCTTAATGAGCGATAGAGAGCGTTAGGTAACGGCTTGTTGTTTCGAGGTTCTGCGGACGGTTTTTCAACGTTGTGACGAAGGTCAGGTCGTTGAGGCAATCAGTTTAGCTAAATCCGACGGACTAAATTCGTTCAGGGCTTTGTATTTATTGCCAGTCTTGAGTACCAGTGGGGCGGAATGACTCAGCTGTGATTCCGTACGCCTCGCCATGAACTGCGCCACCCGGGAACACTTTACCGGGATTGAAGCGTTCAGCGAGAGACGGTACATCTATCGGGGCGTCCTTTGGAGATTCACCGATAAATGCCGTGCGAAGCCTCGACATAGATTCGAGATCATTTTCAGTGAACACGAGCGGCATGTAAGCCTGTTTTTCGATGCCGATGCCGTGTTCTCCAGAGAGCGCCCCCCCGGCAGCGACACAGGCTTCTAATATCTTAGCTCCGGCGAGAATTGCCTGCTTTACTTCCGCAGGATTGCGTTCGTTGAAGAGAATCGCTGGGTGAATATTTCCATCGCCGGCGTGGAATACGTTTGCGACGGTGACTTCTAGCTCGGCAGCGATCTGATCGACTTGCTGTAAGACCTCTCGAAGCTTCGTGCGAGGAACCACACCATCAACGAGGTAGTAAGTTGGAGCGATGGTTCCGTATGCGCCGATAGCGCCTTTACGGGTCTCCCAAAGTTTGGCTCGAGTCGCTTCGTCATCGGCTTCACGAATTTCCATGGCGCCGTTTTTGTTGCATATGGCGAGAACGGTTTCGGTTTGTTCTTCGACTGATTCAATTAGCCCATCGACCTCTACGATCAGTACAGCTTGAGCTTCCTTTGGGTAGCCGGGGTGATAGAACGGCTCAACGGCGTCGATTGTGTTGCGGTCCATCATTTCGAGGGCGGCTGGAACCATTCCTGCGGCGATGATCTCCGAAACGGTGTCCGAAGCAGCATCCATAGTGGTGAATGCCGCGAGCATGCTGTGTATCGTCTCTGGCTTCGGCAGAAGCCGTACTGCGATCTTGGTGACGATCCCGAGTGTGCCTTCCGATCCAACAAATGCTCCACGGAGGTCGTACCCAGAAGATTCGCGTTGCGTACCACCGAACCACGTTCGCGATCCATCGGCAAGAACAACTTCGAGCCCGAGTACGTGATTTGTCGTTACGCCGAGGGCAAGACAGTGAGGTCCACCGGCGTTTTCACCGATATTTCCGCCAATAGTGCAGGTCTTTTGGCTGGCAGGATCGGGGGCGTAGAAAAGTCCGAGGTGGCTGACTTTTTGCGATAGGTGGAGATTTATCATCCCCGGTTCGACGATAGCGATCCGGTTTTCGGCGTCTACTTCTATTAGCTTCGTGAGTCGGGTCAGAGCGATTACCACTGAGTTGCGAAGGGGCACCGCACCGCCAGAAAGACTCGTTCCAGCTCCACGAGCGACGATGTATGCTCCGTGCCTATTGGCGATTTTTACGATGGCAGCGACTTCTTCAGATGTTGAAGGGAGTACAACCGCTTGGGGCGATGCTTTGTCGATTGATCCGTCGTATTCGTAGACCAATAGGTCTTCGGCTTTCCAGATGACATAAGAATCGCCAACTACGTGGGAAAGCTCTGAGATCATCGTCGAACTGACTGAAGTTTCAGTGGGCATGGGTTAATTGTTGCACGGGGTTGACCTGTTACCAAGCCCTAGAAAATAGTTCCTACGCCAGTTACGTTTCGGATTATTTCACGATCTTCCTGATCACGAATGATCTTTGCGGTCAATTCGTCAGGGTCACCCCATTGGTCGAGTAAGATCTTGAGTAGGCGCACTTGAATTTCTGAGTGCTCTGGAATCCCGGCGAGGTTCTTGAACTCTTTTGGATCGGATTTCAGATTGTAGAGTTCGAGTTCGACCGGGTCGCCGTGCCCGTAACAGAGCTTCCAGTCGCCTGATCTGACCATTCCGAGAGCACGATCGGTACCGTGAGCGAAGTGCTCGGAGATCGCAACGTCGTTTAGGGTTGAGGTATCGCCCTTGAGCGCGGGAACAAGAGTTTGTCCATCAAGATCCCATTTACCGAGTTCGATTCCGGCCAGATCCAGAATCGTTGCAACCGCATCGACGTTCGATACTGCCTCTCCGACTCGTTGGTCACCTTCGAATTTACCCGGCCACGAAATCTGGAGAGGAACGTTCGCCGATTGCTCGTAGAAGCACATTTTTCGCCAGAGACCGTGTTCACCGAGCATGTCGCCGTGATCGGAAGTGTGAACGATCACAGTGTTCTCTGCGAGTCCTTGTTCTTCGAGCACGTCCATCAAGCGGCCAATCTTGTCATCGAGGTACGTGCAAAGACCGTAGTAGGCGGCTCTTGCACGGGCGATTTCGTCGTCCGTCCAGTTCCCATCGAGACCAAACATCTGCCTTAGTCGATTCGCTGACTCTGGAAGCTCATCGAGATGGCCTTCGGGTATATCCGGCATATCGACGTTATCGGGGTAGTATTTCGAAAAGTACGGTTCAGGAACGATGAACGGGAAGTGTGGTGCAATAAAACCGACGCACATGGCGAAGGGCTTATCTTGCCTAGCAGGGTCGGAAAGATATTCGACGGCTGCCTTTTCCATAGCATCGTCAGCTTCGATCATAGGGCTAACTCCTGGGTTGGCCTCACGAACGCCGTACCAGTCTTCACCGGATGTTGGAATGCCGTCCGACCAACGGTAGTGGTCGAGCGGTGCCTCGATATGTGGATCACGGGAGAGTTGCTTCTCAAATCCATGAAGAGGGTCAGGGCCCACTAGGTGCATTTTACCGTTTAGAGCTGTGTCGTAGCCCTCATTTCGCAATAGGTATGGCCAGGTGAGCTTGTCGACTGCCATCGGCTTCGTATTGTCCCAAACTTCGTTAGTCGAAACGTACTGACCCGTCATAAACGATGCCCGAGATGGGATGCATAACGGCGAATTGCAGTAGTTTGCCTCGAAGGTCACACCTTGCTCTGCAAGGCGATTCATGTTCGGTGTTTCGATGATCGGGTGACCATATGTAGACGAGAACTGAGCTCCGTGTTCATCGGACATGATTACGAGGAAGTTTGGTTTCGAATTCGTGGCTATCGGATTTCTCTTTTGATCTCTAATGACTGCTGTGAAGAACGGTATTCACTATGGCGTGATTACGGCGCGGGTTACTTCGCTGCCCTTTTGTGAGCCGAGCCACTCGGCTGTTTCGAACGCCTTGCCGATCTGATCGAGCGGGAATTCGTGGGAAATCACACTCGTGAGTGGGTACTTATCGGCGGTTCGTTCTAGGAAGTCGATAGAGTTCGGAATGATCCATGGATCGTAGTGCTGGATACCGTAGAAACGCACTTGGTTCGCAACCATCGTCGATACGTCGATGGTTGCGAATGAATTCGGTGAAATGTGTCCAACTTCGAGGTATATTCCTCGCATTCGGACCATTTTGAGTCCTTCTTCGACAACGGCAGGGAAACCAACAACTTCGATCACCTTATCGGCACCGATGCCGTTGGTCAGCTCCATCACGCGGTCGATACGGGATTCCGGAGTGTCATACTCGTTCATATCGATCGTGTGGGTGGCTCCGCACTGCATGGCAAGATCGAGACGCGGTTTCTGACTATCGATCACGATTACCTTCGAAGCACCGAGTTCGGCCGCTACCGCTGTAGCGTTCACGCCAAGGCCACCAGCGCCTTGAACAACAATGTTGTCGCCGAGTCGGACACCACCCAGGTGCAGCGCTTCGTATACCTGAGCTAGAGCGCAGTTGATTGGTGCAGCCGCGGCGTTACTGATCGAGTCGGGGAGTTTGAATATGTAGTTTGGGCTTCGCAGGTAGTAATACTGGGCGAAACCGCCGTTGCACACTGGCCATTCGTCGAGCGGCTTGCGACCGAGTCGGAACTTGCAGGCACCGAATTCGCCTCGTAAACAGTTGTAGCAGCGTGCGCAAGGGAAGAAGTAGGAATATGCGACTCTATCGCCCTCTTTGAGCGGTCGACGCATTGAGTCGGTGGTGACCTTGTCACCCATTGCGGCAACTTCGCCCATCATCTCGTGTCCAAATACAAACGGATCACGTGGTGGTGCGCCTTCTGGGATGCCGTCACCACGCCAAATGTGGAGATCAGATCCGCAGACACTTGTTGCTTTTACCCGAATTTGAATAGCATCTCGTTCAAGCTCAGGGAGTGGAAGCTCCCGCATCTCCCAGCTTTTGTCTGCGTCGTGCCAAACTGCTGAAGTACCCATCTGTGCCATAGTGATCTCCTGAATGATTGCCTGAAATATTAACTGTGCGTCTGGTGAATTTCTCGCAACGAACTCGATGGCAACAATCTATTCCCGTTTGCACGAAGTCACAATAAGTGGGAAGACCAATATTTCGTTCGCCCGATTGGCAATTTCAGAGAATAGAATTTCGCTGCCGGCATTCGTGAACATGGATTTCGGCTCTTTGAGTGTTGCGTATTAACGCATGGACAATAAGCAGGACCGAATGACAATAACGAACTGGCGATCGCGAGCAGGCACAACTTTCCAAACTGAAAAACGCCCTGCTGCGGGATCGAAAGGTGTGGTCGTTACCAATCACCCGTTGGGATCTGCCGCAGGGTCTGAGATGCTTTTGGCTGGTGGAAACGCTGTAGACGCCGCCATCGCCTCACTTTTCGCTCTGACCGTTGTCGAACCGATGATGGTCGGCATCTTCGGGGGCGGTCACATGAACGTTCGGTTGGCGAATGGCGAGAACCACGTCATCGATGGATACACCACGGCACCTGCCGCTTCAACTGAAGACATGTACACGCCGATAGCTGATTCAGGTCCCGACTATTTGAAGAGCGTCGACGACCTGAGTTCGATCGGATATCTGTCGATTGGTGTTCCCGGCAATTTGAAGGCTTGGACCGAGGCGTTGGCAGCGTGGGGGACGATGTCGCTTGCAGAGGTTATGGAACCGGCCATTCGGTTTGCGTCTCGAGGGCTCAAAGCCAGCGAGTATCTGCATGACACGATCGTGCAGATGGAAGATGTCATTAGGAGATTTCCCGAAACGGCAGCTACTTACATGCCGAACGGGAAGCCACTGGAGACTGGTGATCGCGTTGATAGATCTGACTATGCTCGAACATTGCGGGCAATATCTGAGAACGGACCGGATCATTTGTACAAGGGTGTGCTTGGAGAAATCGTTTGCGACTATCTAAGTCGAAACGGCGGAATTATTACTACGCAGGACCTGGCCGACTACAAGACAGTTCAGCGAAAGCCAATCAAGGGTGAGTACCGAGGGTACGAACTCTTTGGTCCGCCACCACCGTCGTCTGCTGGTGTTCACATCGCCGAAATGCTGAACATTTTGGAAGAGTTTGACGTTGCTGAACTGGGATTCGGGACGGCTGATTCGATTCATCTGTTAGCAGAATCGATGAAGAAGGCGTTTGCTGATCGAAATCGATACACGGGTGATCCTGAATTTGTCGAAGTGCCTGTTGATCGTCTGATTTCGAAGCACCATGTCGAAGATTTCATCGACAGTATCGACATGGATAAAGCATCACCTGAGATTGAACCGGGTTCGAACGAGCCAGATCACACTACTCATCTCACTGTTGCCGACTCAGACGGAAATATTGTTTCGGCGACGCAGACGATCAACGAGTTGTTTGGTTCTAAGGTCACAGTTCCGGGTACTGGAATGCTGTTGAACAACACCCAGCAGATGTTCGATCCTCATCCGGGGAATGTTCGCTCTGTTCTTCCTGGGAAGCGGGTTACAAGCAGCATGGCTCCTATGATCGTCATGAAAGAGGGGTTGCCAGAATTTGCAGTTGGTCTT
Source organism: uncultured Dehalococcoidales bacterium (assembly GCA_905614375.1). Next base: position 44,078 of record CAJQSP010000003.1, read on the forward strand.
CCCGGTGGCGTGAGGATTTTTACTTCGGTTCTACAGGCGATTGTGAATCTGATCGACCACCGGATGTCTGCTCAGGAGGCAGTCGAGGCTCCGCGTATGTGGACTCAGGGGCAGGATGTTGAGATTGAGGTGGAGATACCTGCGTCTGTTCGATCGGCTGTGGCTGCAAAAGGACATCGAGTGACGCCTGTGAACGCTGTCGGCGGCGGTATGAACATTGTGCGATTTGAACCGGGTGGCATTATTTCGGGGTCTGCTTGCTGGAGGGCAGATGGTCACGCCGTTGGTATTGGCGGAGGATTCGCTCGACCGGGCGTGAGATTCCGTCCTCTCGCTGGGGATGAAGAAGTAGTTGCAGATGATGCTGTGAGTTCGCAAGTCGATGATGATCCCGTTGCAACTCCTATAGGACCAGACAGTACGAACGAAACCAAGAGCGACGGAGACAAAGTTTAAATTGCCGAATCACCAGCTAATTTGTGTGGATTGCTCGTCGAAGCAAGATGCGTCTGTAATCGATTTGTATTGCTCTGAGTGTGGGGGGCTGTTCGCGGTTGAATATCTCGCAGCTCCGGACGGGACGATGCCTCGTTTACCGATGGACGAGCCGTTAAATTCAAATTCGCTGGGTGAAGGCGATACACCGCTAGTCTTTCTCGATAAAACTTGTTATGAATTGGGGTTAGGTTCGCTTTGGGCGAAGCTTGAATTCATGGCTCCGACCGGTTCGTTTAAAGACCGTGGTTCAGCGGTTCTGACGACGATGGCGCGCGATTTCGGGGTGGCCGAGTTCATCGAGGATTCATCTGGTAATGCTGGAGCTTCGCTTTCTGCTTACGCAGCAGCTGTGGGTTTGAAGGCACATGTGTTTGCTCCGGCTACTGCTGCCAGCGGTAAACTCAATCAAATTCAGATCTTTGGTGCGAGGTTGCATAAGATCGAAGGCCCGCGACAGGCAGCAACAGAAGCTGCGGAAAGGTTCGTCAAAGACCGCGGGTTAGTCTACATGTCGCATAATCTTAGTCCATATTTTTCAGAAGGAATGAAGGCAGCCAGCTACGAAATAGTGGAAGTGTTGGACGACGGCATAGACCATATTGTTCTGCCTGTGGGGAATGGCTCGCTATTGATTGGCATGGTGCGGGGGTATCAAGAACTTCTCGAAACAGGAATTATCAAAAGAATTCCCAGATTTCACAGTGTTCAAGCCCACGCTGTGCGCCCCGTGGTGGCCGCATTGAACGGGGAACAGTGGTCGCATGACGATGTGCAGCCGACCAACGCATCGGGAATTGCGGTGTCGAAGCCACCACGACTCAAAGAGATGGTCGAAGCGATTAGGGCAACGGACGGTTCAGGAGTTACTGTTTCAGAAGAATCGTTGACTGACTGGCAGGTTAGATTGGCTTCGTCAGAAGGCGTGTTCGCAGAGATGACGTCTGCCGGCGCGTTCGCTGGGTTGGCGCAGTTGATCGATTCTGGTGTGATCGAAAGAGACTCGAATGTTTGCGTACCGATCACCGGAAGCGGTCTCAAAGAGCCGCTCAAGAAGTAACGGCGACGACGCTAGCTGTTGAGCTGGGCGAACACCTTTTCGAAGCCGTCAGCAGCGCCTTCGATGACCCAATCGTCGACGCAGTAGGACGCTCGGAAGTATCCGGGTGTGCCAAATCCAACACCGGGAACTGCTAGAACGAGTTGCTTTTGCAGCTCGGCGACAAACTCGGTGTCATTAGGAATTGGCGATTTTGGGAATACAAAGAAGGCGCCGTCGGGTTGTACGCACTCGTAGCCGATTTTTGTGAGTATGCCGTAGAGCAGGTCTCGCTTCTTGCGGTAGATATCGACATCTACAGTGGCCCGCTGGAGACCGGCAACGACGCGCTGCATTAGCGCAGGGGCGTTCACGAACCCGAGGGTACGGAGCGAGAAGTTTAGGGCGTCGAGTAGATCTGTCTTGCCATGATCATTCGGGTTCACAGCTACGTAGCCGATGCGTTCACCGGCGAGCCCGAGGTCTTTGGAATGGGACGTTGCCACAATTGATCGTGGGTGGTGTTCGAAGATGAACGGGTAGATGGCGTCTGTGTAGATAAGTTTTCGGTACGGCTCGTCTGAGATCAGATAAATCTCGGTTCCGTACTTCTTTTCCGCCCGTTGTATTGCTGCTGCAATCGCGGCTATCGAATCCGCTGGGTAGATCACACCGGTGGGATTATTGGGTGAGTTGATAATTACGGCGCGGGTTCGAGGACCAATGGTTGCTTCCAGCGATGTGATGTCGGGAAGCCAGTTTTCATCGCATGTGGCGATTTTCGATACGCCGGTCTGGTGTTCGACGTAGAACACGTATTCACCGAAGAACGGGGCTATGAGGACGACTTCGTCGTCTTCGTCGAGGATCGATCGAAGGATGGTATTGATTGCACCTGCGGCCCCGACCGTCATCAGAATTTCAGCTCCAGTGAACGCGGTTCCGGACTCTTCGGTCAGCACTTCTGCGACTTTGGCGCGCACTTCAGGAAATCCGCTTTGGGGCATGTAGCGGTGAGTACCGGGGGCTTCATCGTCGATCAGGCGTTGTAGTTCGGTTTTGAATTCGGGTGGCGGCTCTAACAGTGGGTTTCCTAGGGAAAGATCGAATACGTTCTGTTCTCCGTGAATTCTGCGCAGTTCTATGCCTTGTTCGAACATCTTGCGAATCCACGAGCTGTTATTCATCTGTTCTCGAACTTTTAGCGAGATCGCCATTCGGGCTTCCTTAGGTTTTGTGATCTTACTGAGTAGCGGCTATTAACTTAGCTGGATTTCTCATTATCGGAGTCATCCTCGTCTGGGTCGGGGTTATCTTCTTCTTTCTTCTCGCCGATCTTGAAGAAATCTTTCATGAACTGAGGACCACCAGAGTACGGGTTATCGACAACATACGTGTTGGCGATTTTGTCGTGCCAACCTTGGCGTTTAGGATCGAATATCAGCCAGAAGATTCCGACACCTGCAGCAAGGAATGACACTAATTTGCCGATCATTTCCCTTGGAATAGCGGCTGGGCCCGGCGTTCTGCCATCTTCGTCGACTACAACGATTCCCGCTACCCATTTGCCGGGAGTTCGTCCCCAGAGAATAGTTGGGATGATGAAGTAGCCGAAGAAGAATATGAGGTCGGGTGCGACTGCTTCTTGGCTGAAGATGTTTCCGTTTGCGACGGGTGCGACTGTGTAGATGATCATCATGATCAACCCAAAGTCGATAGTGAACGCGTAGAGCCGACGCATTGGGCCAGCAAAAATCATTGGGTAGATCGTTGGTCCATCGGGCTTTTGGGGCGTCTTCTTAGCGTTCGCCTTTTTGTCGGTCTTAGCTTGTACATCGGCTTTGTAGCGAGAGGTGGTCGGTCGGTTGCGCGGATTACCGCGTTTCTTTGTTCCAGAAGGCATATATAGCCAATATTACGGCTCAGTTGCTTCCACGGCACTAGGAACTGGAATTAGAATCGGCGGCAGAATCATTATTTTCGATATTCGTTCGTTGGACTCTAACGAGCGATCTCTAGGAGATCCCACATGGTAGGCAGGCTCGAAGGCAAGATTGCGCACATCACTGGCGGAGGTTCTGGACTTGGCGATGCGATGGCGCACCTGTTCGCTCAAGAAGGCGCTCGGGTCGTTGTTTCCGATCTGAAATTTGAGGAGGCGCAGCGTGTCGCCGACTCGGTGATTGCTGCTGGTGGAGATGCGATTGCTTTGGCTGGTGATGTATCGAAGCGTGAAGACTGCGAGCGAATGATCACCGATACGATTTCGAAACTAGGTGGGATCGATGTTTTGGTAAACAGCGCGGGAGTCACCCCTCGCTACGCTCCTAAGGAGTGGGATTTCGAAAAGACGTGGGATTGGGTCGTGAGTGTCAATCTTAAAGGCACGATGATGATGTCTCGGTTTGCTGTCGATCACATGAAGACTCAGAATTCGGGATCCATTGTCAACTTGGCGTCGATTATTGGTCTTGTCGGCTATGCGCAGGGTATTAGTGACGGATTTAATCCGTATCCGCACACCAAAGGCGGAGTTGTGCAGATGACTCGAGACATGAGCATTGCGTTGGCAAAACAAGGCATACGAGTGAACTCGCTGTGTCCTGGCTTTACCTACACGCCGCTTATCAGCACTTTGGTTGAAGACGCAGATATGCACGAGCGCCTGAAGTCACTTCATCCGATGGGGCGACTTGGCGAACCAAAAGAAATCGCCAATGCCGCGTTGTTCTTAGCCTCAGACGAGGCATCGTTCATCACTGGTGTGAACTTGCCAGTCGATGGTGGCTACACCGCTCAATAGGGGCCATAGGCACGTCTTCTCCGGCAAGGTGAGAGAGGGCTAATACGGTAGATAAAGCCGGGGCAAACTCAGAAAATCTAAAAGATCGACGCTGTGTCAACTACCGAGAGTAGCTTTCTGTCTTCGACCAGCCGCTCTAGGTTGCTCAGTGCGAATACGACCGCTCGTTCGTTGCCTTCACCGGTTCCGCCTGCCCAGTGCGGCGTGACGATCGAAGTTGGCATGTGGAGCAGCGGGTTGTTCGGGTCGGTTGGCTCTTCTTCGAGAACATCGAGTCCGGTACCAGCGATTTCGCCATCTTGGAGAGCTTTGATCAAGTCGGCTTCATTGTGGACTGGACCTCGGCAGGTATTGATGAATATGGCGGTTTTCTTCATGAGACCAAACTCGCGTGCGCCCATCATTCCTCGAGTTGAACTGTTCAGTGGAACGTGTACTGTCACTATATCGCTGACTCGCAACAGGTGATCCAAATCTACGGCCTGAGCACCTAATTCTTGATCTCGCCCGGGCATCAGTTCGAGTACATCGTGATAGAGCACTTCGCAGTCGAAGCCGGAGAGTCGTCGAGCGACCTGTCGTCCGATGTTGCCGAATCCTATGATTCCGACCGTCTTGCCGTTGATTTCAGTGCGGACCGGTAGCTGATCGACACCGTCACGCCAATTGCCGTCTTTCGTGTTGGTCCATGACTCCATCATTCGCCTGTATACGCTGAGCATGAGAGTCATGGCGTGCTCAGACACCGAGATAGCATTAGAGCCGCCGTTGTTTGCGGTGCTGATACCGAGTTTGCTCAGCCCAACTACGTCTACAGAGTCGTAACCGGCCGTTAGAAGTTGAACTAGCTTCAATTTAGGTAGTTGTTCGGCAACGTCGAGCGGAATCGAAGCGAGCCACGGAACTGCCGCGTCGGCATCCTTGAGCGCCTCGATCAGTTCACCTGGTGATCCGGTCGGATCGGCGATCACCACGTTTACGCCGTCGGGAGCATGTTCGTTCAGTAAATCCCAACGTCGTTTGTGTTCGGCAGTGGCTAGATTGGCGAGAAAAGCGATAGTGGGCATTGAGAGATTGAATCCGTGAGGTCTAAGTGCAGTAAATGAAATCGCCGGAAGTGTACTGGCGATGATGGGCGGTTGGTTGAGATGTTGAAGCTAAACTGGGCGAGCTACGCGTAATCCTGATTTGTAAACGTCTTTTACGTTCCAGAGCGCATTGAGATCGGCAGTGGGGTCACCGGCTACTACGAGAACGTCGCCCGGACGACCAGTCGTCAGCGTTCCTGCACGATCGCCAACGGCGATCGATTCTGCGGCATGGCTGAGTCCTGTCACCAAGGCTTCGGTCGTTGTAAGACCAGCTTTGGTCAGCGCAATCATTTCTTTTACGAATTCGCCCGGTGGGTACGATCCCCACGGCGAGTCGCTGCCAGCGATCATCCGTACTCCCATGTTTACTAGCTTATTCACCGAATCGACCCGAGTTTCTAGTGTCTGTTTTGAAGCGTCGATGCTGGCTTGTTCTTCTTTTGTCAGCCAGCCGCGGTCGTATCCGATCCGCTCGGTTAGATCGATGGCAGCTTGGACAACGTGGAGGGTCGGATTAACCCACGCTTTGGCTGCTGCCAATTGCTCAGCTAGCGGCTCATTGAACTCGTACATTCCGGTTTCGTCTTCGAACACGCAATGAATGATCATGTCGACACCGGCGTCTAAGGCGTTCTTGATGCCCTGCATCGACGCACAGTGCGCTGCGGTTAGTTTTCCGAAGCGGTGAGCCTCTTCAACAATTACTGCCATCTCCTCGACTGTGTAGGAAGCTTGATGAGGGTTCGACGACCACGTCGACCCACCGGTAGCCATGATCTTGATGAAATCGGCACCTTCTTTGATTAGCTTTCGAACTTCGGCTCGAACGCCTTCGACCCCATCGGCTTCGGAACCGCAATACCAGAAGTGACCGCCTGTGATCGTGATTGGTCGACCTGAAACGACCATTTCAGGTCCTTCGGACAGACCATGTTGGATTCCTTCTTTTAGTGAGAATCCGACTTTGTTCTTGGCTCCGTTTTCTCGCGCTGTAGTTACTCCGGCGTGAAGGAAGGTACGGGCGTTTTGAAGCGCTCGCATGAGCAGAACGTCATCTTGTTCATTTCCAGTGATATCGCCGTGTGTACCATCGCCGGGAGCCATCATATGGGTGTGCCCATCGACGAGTCCAGGAAGGATCGTCGAGTCACCGTAATCCGTGACTGTGAGGTTTGCACCGTCTGGTGCGGAAAGTTCATCGACGGAACCTATTGACGATATTTGGCCGTTGTTGAGAAGGATTGCCTTTCCCGCAGTAGTAGGCGATCCGGTGCCGTCGAAAATTCGTGCGGCTTTGATTAGGGTGAAATCGTTAGATGGATTTGCTGCCAAGTGCTCTCTCCTTGGGGCAATACGTGTGTATTACGCAAAGTTATCTCACATCGAAACGTTTACCGCAATTGGAGAGGGGCAGTCGAATCGTTAGATAACGCCCAGATCGGCGAGGACTTTTTCCAGCGCGTTCTGCGAAGTGAACTGGTGACCGATCATTCCAGAGTCTTGAGCGGCTTCGATGTTTACAGCTAGGTCATCGATGAAGAGAATTTCTTCTTTTGGAACCTTTGATTTGGTTAGCAGTGAATCGTAAAATGCTGGCTCAGGTTTCATAGAACTGATTTCGTAGGAGACGATCACTGGATCGAGTTTGGAACTGAACGGCAGAAATCTTTCTGCTGATTTCCAGTGCGGTTCGCTTGTGTTCGATACGAGGGCGATTCGATGATTTTCAGCTATTCGGGCGACAAGTGGAAACAGACTTTCGCTTGGAATGAGAACGCTATCGTAGATCTGAGTAAATTCATCGAGAGGCATATCGATGCCGAGGGCGGCTAAGGCTCCTACTGCGTGTTCGTCGAAGGTGACAGCGCTGCGTTCAAACTGTTGCTTTTGATCCGGACCGAATACGATCTCGTGAACATCTTCCCATCGTTTGTCGCAGAGTTCAGCAAGTTGTTTGGATGCTGGCGTTTCGTCGACAGTGCATAAGACGTTGCCGAGATCGAATGCTACTAAGTTGATCGTTGGATTCATTGCTATTTTGACGTTGTGTTCATCTTGTTTGAACCGTGTGCGAGCATGTCTGGAAGTTGCTTTGTCGTTGCGTCTGCGGGCGAATTGGGACCTATTTTTATTATCATAGCTCGTCAATATTCAGAGTCATCAGAAGTTTTACCCGTGTTCATGATCTGGTTCGTAGAATCGGGATTCAGGATGGCTTCGGCCTTCTCAGGGAAAATCTCAGCGAACTCTTCATTATGAAGGGATTTGAGCAGTTCGATGGGAAGAGTTCGTTCTGGATCTGATTGCCCGTCGCTGGCAGCCACAGTCGATTTAGGAGTTGTAATTGGAATTTCGATTTATCCGTTAGTAGGTAAAAGAACTGAGATTAGGTTCGACTTGCTGGAAGGTGGACTCGGAATATTGTTCCTGAATCCGCGTCACTTGTGACCGAAATTTCTCCGCCGTGAGCTTCAACAAGTTGCTTGACGATCGTTAGCCCTAACCCAGCTCCGCCGGTTGCCCTGTTCCTGCTTTGATCTGCACGGTAAAACTGATCGAATATTCGTGGTAAATCAACTTTTGAAATACCGATTCCGGAGTCGGTAACAATTATTTTGACATCGTCGTGGTCGCCAATAATGTCGACACTGATCGAACCGCCATTTGGCGTGTGGGTTAACGCGTTTTCAACAAGGTTAGAAATGATTTGCCGTATTCGGGTTTCATCGAAATCTACCGCGGTGTCATTGCCGGTCACTGATGTGTTGAGGCATATTTCACGGTCTCGAGCGCGCTGACTGAAGTGGGCGACTGAATCTTTAATCACTGGCACTGGTGAGCCATGTGATTTGTTAAGAGCAAGGGCTCCTGCATCAGCGATTGCAAGAATGCGGAGATCCTCGATTAGTTTCGAAAGATGGATGGTTTGACTGTGGAGTGTGTCGATAGTTTCGTCGTTGGGTTCGACCACTCCGTCTTTGATCGCTTCGAGGTAGCCCTGAATATTCGTCAGCGGTGTGCGAAGCTCATGGGCGACATCAGCTGTCAATTGGCGTCGTTGGCCAACTGCATGTTGAAGATCGCCGGCCATAGTGTTGAACGTATTGGCGAGTTTGCCGATTTCGTCAGTTCCACTTTCCGGTACTCTCTGGCTAAGATTTCCAGCTCCCAAACTGCTCGCAGCTGCCGTTAGATTACGCACTGGAGCCAGTGCTTGGCGAGTCAGAAGCATGACGATCAGCAGGCCGGCAAATCCGGCTGCTATTCCTGCGATCAGTAGTGAGCGTTGGAACGATCCTTGTAGATTGCTCAACGGTGGATCGACGAATTCGAGTACTTCGGAGACGAGGTCACCAGTCGCTTGAGAGGGTACTTGGGTAGGTGGAGAGGCTTGTCGCGGTGGTTGTGCGTTGAGGAGGCGTGATAGAGGAGATGCGTAGAACTCTTGCATTGAAAGCGGGCGTTCTTTTCGACTGGGTTGCTCATCTACCAACATGTAACCGATCAACTCGCCATTAACTATCACTGGGCGCTTGGTGAAGCGGGCAGGGCTGGTATATCTCTCAGCGAATGTTTCTAAAAGACCTTGAGCATTTCGTACCAGTTCGTGGGAGTCGGCAACGATTAATCCGGAGTCAGATTCGAACGCCACTCGCCAACCGAACAAGTTGCCTACCTGTTGAACGGCGTATTGGACTTCGTCCCAGTCTTGATTCGCTTCGAACGTGTCTTTCACTAGCTGTTGGGCACGTTCTGTACGAGCGAGCTCGATCTCAGCGGTGAACCGGTCGGTCTCGACTTGGGTAGCGTAAGCCGAGTAGGCGCTGACAGCAGTGATCGACAGCGCAAGCACGAGCGCGAATCCTAGAGTGAGCCTTCCTTGAAGACTGAATATCCATCTAAACATCGAACCTGTATCCAACTCCGTACATAGTTTTCAGATGTTGCTTGTTTGGGTTGGCTACTTCTAGTTTCTTTCTGAGATTAGAAACATGTGTGTCGACCGTTCGGTCATATCCTGAGAAATCGTAACCAAAGACTTGTTCAATTATTTGTTCACGGGATACAGTTCGCCCAGAACCTTCGATGAAGTACGCCAACAGTCGGAATTCTGTTGGAGTGAGTTCAATTTCATCGCCAAGTACGGTTGTGGATCGACGGTCGAGATCAATAGCCACATCTCCCGCGGTCACGGTACTGCCGGTTTCTTGCCGCTTCACAGTCGCCTTTGATGCTCGCCTCAACACTGCATTGACGCGTGCGACCAGTTCTCGTGGGCTAAAGGGCTTTGAAACGTAGTCATCGGCTCCGAGATCAAGTCCGGAGAGTCGATCATCTTCTTCAACTCTCGCAGTCACCATGATTATTGGGACTTCAGACTTTTTTCGAACGTTTTTACAAACCGTAATACCGTCCATGCCGGGGAGGTTGAGATCTAGAAGCACGATATCGGGTGCTTCTTCGAGAGCCATATGAAGCCCTGAGAGACCGTCTTCAGCAGCGATCACTCTGTACCCAGCTTGCACTAGATACAGCCTGATGAGCTGTGATACTGACTTGTCGTCTTCGATGACTAAGGCGACTTTTTCAATGTGTTGCTCGTTAGTAATCATATTGGTAAATGCTGAGTTGCTTGAGTCGTGGTCACATACACGGGTAGCTTATTTATATTCTATTGATGTCAAGATTTTGTGAAGACGCGGAGAAATAGTCCCGCCAATAGCTATAATCGGCGGCCTCGGCGCTGCATTGTTAATCGGAGGGGTCGCCGGTTTGTACCCGGCGACTAGAGCTGCGAGGCTGTCCCCGACCGAAGCCCTTCGTACTACCTGATCGTACTGATAGGTACCGCGCTCTTGTGGAAAATAGATAACTACTGGCACACGAAATGGCACATCTGCACAACTTAGCCCCGCCCCAGAGCAGGAAAGGGCTTGGCAATAAAAAATTGGTACCCCCGGAGGGACTCGAACCCACAACCTACAGGGTAGAAACCTGTTGCTCTGTCCAGTTGAGCTACGGGGGCACTCACACTATTCTAAGGGCAACTATGCCGGAGAGAGTAATGCTGTTTAGTGGAAAATTAGCCAATGGCACCGCTATTGCGGAGTCCTTGAACTTCTTTCGGCTCTAAAAAAAGCAGGTTTGCGAGTATCTCGTCCGTATGTTCGCCCAGCGATGGTCCAGGTGAAACGACTTGATTGGAACCTTCCGTCGATATTGCCGAACTCACTTGTTTGATCGTTCCGTAAACCGGGTGTTCAATCTCGACGATCAGGCCGCGTGCCTTGATTTGTTCGTCTTCGAATGCTTGTTCGATCGAATTAACTGGTCCAGACGGTACGATTCCCCTGAAACGATCTAGCCATTCGGCGTTATTTTTTTCCAATAGTCGCTCGGAAAGTATCGGAATCAGAATTTTCCGATTGTCATAGCGCAACGCGAAATTAGCGAATTTTTCATCAGAAATTAGTTCGGGCAATTCGATGAGTTCAGCGAATTTGCGCCAAAAATGTTCTTTAGCACAAAACACATTAATCCATCCATCACTTGTCTGGAAGTTTTGAGCAGGTACCAACATCTGGTGCGATGAACTGGGCGTTCTTGCCGGTTGCCAGTCGGAATTCATTTGCCAAGATCCAAAATAGGTGAGCATCGAGACCGCGGTGTCGAGCAAGCTGACATCGACGTCTCTGCCAACACCCGTTGTGTTGGCCTCGAGCAGAGCAGCTACTAAACCAAGAGCGGCTGCATAGCCTCCGGCGAAGTCGATTATCGATACCCCGGCTTTTCCTGGAGGTCCATCCGGTTCGCCCGTAATCGACATGTAACCGGCCATCGCTTGCATTATCGGATCGTACCCGGGTTCTGAGGCTCTAGGGCCTGTACGTCCAAACCCTGAAAGTGAGCATGTGACTATCGATGGATTTAGCGAACGTAGCGTTTCGTAGGTTAGGCCAAGCTTTTTTGGTAGATCGCCACGTAGGTTGTTGAAGACTGCATCTGACTTTTCGACAAGCTGGTGAAATATATTCACGCCTTCTGGCTTGCGAAGATCAATCGCTATCGATTTCTTACCGCGGTTGAAAGATTGGAAATATAGGGAATCGGCGTCGCTGGTCGCGGGTGGGACATAACGCGCTACGTCTCCACCTGTTGTGGGATCTTCTATTTTTATTACTTCGGCACCAAGATCAGCAAGATTCATCGTAGCGAATGGTCCAGCACCGAACTGCGAGATGGCGAGGATACGGATGCCGTGCAGGGGGCCTTTTCGCTGTGGCTGTTCGGTCAAGTTCAGGATTCCGAATCGTGGGCAATTTTGCCCTTGCCCAGAGTTGGGTGGTTCTTTTTAGGAATAAGCACGTGTCTTCGAACGACCATTACGCGCTCTTCACGTTGGTTCGTTACTTCGGTTTCGAGGTAAACGACGCCTCGATCGCCTTTGGACGTTACTCGTAGTTCAAGGATGGTCGACGTTGTATAGATGGAGTCACCGTGAAAAGTCGGACCTTCGTGTTGTACCGATTCGTAATCTAAGTTTGCAATTGCCCGGAGTGAAATATCGTTAACCGTTTGTCCGATAGCAACAGCGAGTACTAGGAGCCCGTTTACAAGATTTTGTCCGTGCTGGGTGCTCTTGGCGTAGTGGGCATCAATGTGAACGGGGTGTTGGTTTTGTGTCAGAAGTGAAAACCATGAATTATCGGTCTCAGAGATAGTTCTACCAGGCCAGTGCTTAATTACCTGACCAACTTCGAATTCTTCGAAATAGCGTCCGTTACTCATTTTTATATTCTGTTCCTGATAGCACGAGTTGGTTAGTTTGAATTGTCATGAAATTCCGGCATTTCGGAGTACGTTTTGGGCCCTCAGAATAACCGGCATGTCGATCATCTCTCCATCGAGTGATACTGAACCTCGACCGTCTGCTTCAGCTTCAGCCGCTATTGCGAGTACTCGGTGAGCGCGATCAATTTCCGCGCTGGTAGGCATAAATATCAATTCAATCACTTCTACTTGGGCAGGGTGAATGGCGAGCTTACCTTTGTAACCTATGGATTTGGAGAGCAGAGCTTCGTCGCGCAGCCCTTGGGAATCTCGGAATTTCGTAAATGGCGTGTCAAGAGCATGTACGCCGGCGGCCCTTGCGGCCATGGCTACAGCCGAGCGAGGGTAGGCGAGTCCTGGTTCAAGCGATGTTTGGGTGCTTGCTTCCGTTTCATCGACGGTGCGGCTAATTCCCATGTCGGCTGAAAAATCTTCGGCGCCGAAAGCTGCCCACCGAATACGATCGCTGGATTTGCAGATCGAATAGGCGTTAATTACTGCTTCTGCACTCTCGAGAAACGGGAGGATGGTTGTACGTCCAATTGACACTCCAGCTCGACGTTCAGCGTTGACAAGTATTGCTTCTAGTTCGGCTACTTCATTTGTGTTACCGATTTTACCGATGGATATTCCGATGATGTCATTTGAAATAACTGCATTAATGTCGTCTTCTACAAGACCTGATGCCATCGAATTGACTCGGGGGATAAGCAATTTTTCAGCTTTTGCGAGATGAGTAATGTGCTCTGCCACGATTCGCCGGGCTGCCCGCTTTTCGCCCGAAGGGACCGAATCTTCGAGGTCAGGGATCAACCATTTCGTATCGAATCCAACGGCTTTTTCCAGCATTTTGGGTTGGTTACCGGGTACGAACAGGAGGGTTCGAGGATTTGAGATTGTTTCGTGCAAGAGTGTGATTCTTTTACTGTCGCTGAGTTGGTGGCGCTGAAATTATGGTGAATCATATAAGCGATGAAGCGATGTTAGGGTGGTCGTAATCCCAGTTGATGGTCTTATAGGATTGAATTATTCTCATTTAGAGGCTTGATTTGGTGCTCAACGGGTGCCGGAATGACATTGTGAATCTATGAATATGTTCCTGCTAGCTGCCGATACCGACCCTGTCGCAAAGGCTGTCGAATCGCTTCTCTCCAACATTTCCGGCGTTTATCGTGTGACGGCTCAAGAATTCGCTGGTATTGATTTTGGCTCTGAGGATGTTCTTCTCCTCGGTGAGAATGGTACATCGAACGAATTGATCTCCGAAGCTGAATTACCTCCAGTGGGGATGATCCAGCACCTTGGTTGCATGCCTTCACCTGCACTTCTTTCGATCGCCTCAGGATCTGATTCGCAGGTAATTGTCGCCGGGATTTCACCGAACATTGCTCCGAGAGTCGCTAATCGAGTGATTGGTTTTACTGGCCCGCTAACTGTTCGTCCGCTGCCGGATTGGGGCGTGATTGGTGTCGGAGAAGTTGGAGTTGAAGTCGTAAAAAAAGCACTTGCTACTCGGTCTTCAGTTGGGATTGCTGAGATCCGGACGCCAAGATCAGGATTGTTGACCGAACTGGGCGTACGTCGACATTCACTGGATCTTCTGGTCGCAGGTTCGGATGTGGTTACGATTCACGTTCACGCCGGTTCCACAACCTCGCCATTAATTTCCGACCGCGAATTGGGATTGATGAAGTCAGATGCGGTTCTGATCAATACTTCAAACTCTTCAGTCGTACATGAGAGTGCTGTTATTGAGGCGCTGGAATGCGGCGAAATCGCCGGTTACGCCACAGACTGCCCCGGTGATGCTATTTCCACCGCCGATGAATCTTTGGCTGCATCGGGAAAGTTGATCGTCACTACTAATCCTCTGACGAATCAAATTGGTGCACCTCAACAGCTCGCCAAGTATGTTTTAGCAAATGCAGAAGCGTTCAAAAGCAAATCGACCGTTCGTGGAATATACGAACCGATTGATTTTCCTACGATTGGCGACCCGAGCTTTTGGTCATCACGGATGAGTCCACGTCAGGACTGAGCCTAATCGGCTGCCGGTGATGATGCTTCGATCTTGTCGATTCGAATCGCACACGCCTTAAATTCAGGCGTTTCGGTGATGAAATCGTAGGCATCCGAAGTAAGCCGGTTGGTCTGCGTAAGTTCTGGGAACGCAAAACTCATGAACACAGTTCCGTGGGGCGATCGATCTGTTACTTTGATCGGTACCTCGACTGTTCCTCTTCTTGAGCTAACGGTTACTTTCTGACCGTCGACGAGTTCCATTTGCTCCGCATCGAACGGATTGATCTCAGCAAGCTCCGACGGAACTAGTAGTTCAAACCCTGTAGCGCGGCCAGTTTGAGTGCCCGTGTGATAGGTCGAACGGCGCCTACCGGTAGTTAGTACCAATGGATATTCGGAGTCGGTTGGCTCTGCTGGTGGAATGTGATCCACAGGGGCAAAGTAGCCGGGCATTCCGGACTCCATCTCGTCTTCGTGTAGGAACTGAGTCCCGGGATGGTCTTCAGTCGGGCAAGGCCACTGAATTCCATCTTCGGAATCCAAACGGTCGTAAGTGATACCGGTGAATATCGGTGCCAGCTTTCTCATCTCATCCCAAACGTCAGAGGGTGAGTGCAGGTTTTGGACCACCCCGAATCGTTCCATAAGGTCTAACAAAATGTCGACATCTGTGCGCGATTCGCCAACCGGTTTTATCGCCGGCCGAACCCGCTGAACGCGCCGCTCACTGTTGGCGAAAGTACCGTCAGATTCTGCAAATGATCCAGCCGGCAAAACGACGTCGGCAAGCTTTGCAGTGTCGGTCATGAATATGTCTTGAACCACGATGAAGTCGGTGGCTTCGAGCGCCGCTTGAGCATGGTTGGTATTAGGATCGGAAATGACAGTATTTTCGCCCATAATATAGGCCGCTTTAACCTTGCCTTTAAGCATCTGGTCCATCGCTGTAATTTTCGTAATTCCGCGACGTTTTGGAAGGTCCGCACCCCACGCTTTTTCGAACTTTTCACGTACACCAGGTCGTTCGACTTTTTGGTAGCCCGGAAGGTCGGTAGGCAGTGCTCCTGAATCGGACGCACCCTGCACGTTATTTTGACCTCGAAGCGGGTTCACACCTGCGTTTGGTTTCCCAAAGTTCCCACCGAGCATGCCTAGATTCGCAATTGATTGAACGTTGTGCGATCCGCAAGAGTGCTCGGTAATTCCGAGCGTGTAGCAAATAGCCGCTTTTCCAGACGCAGTTGCGTATTCTCGGGCCGTAGCGATAATGTCTTCGGCGGGAACCCCGCAGATTTCGGCTGCATATTCGGGCGTGTAGAACTCGACATGCTTAGCGAGTTCATCGAATCCTTCCGTGCGGTTTTCGACGTACTCTCGATCGAAGAGCCCTTCTTTGATCATCACATGTGCGAAGGCGTTGAACAGCGGAATGTCGGTGCCAATGTTGATCTGTAAATATCGAGTCGCCCATTTGGTGAGTTCGATCTTGCGCGGGTCGATTACGATGAGTTTTGCACCGTTTTTGACAGCGCGTTTCATTCGCAGTGAGATTACCGGGTGTGCCTCAGTCGTGTTTGATCCTACGACCAACAGAAGATCGGTTTCTGCTAACTCTTCAATCGAGTTAGTCATGGCACCTTTGCCAACCATGACCGCCATACCGGCGACCGTTGGAGCGTGTCAGGTACGGGAACAGTTATCGATATTGTTAGTACCGAAACCTATCCGGGCGAATTTCTGCATCAGATAGTTAGCTTCTGTGACCGTTCGTGCTGACGACCAGCAAACGAGAGAATCGGGACCTGAATCATCTCGAATGGTGGTGAATCGTTTTGTGACGAGGTTGAGAGCTTCGTCCCACGACGCACGCCTGAACGAACCATTCTCCTTGATGAGAGGGTATTTGAGTCGTTCGTCGCTTTTAACGAACTCCCACGATGCGAACTGACCTTTTACGCAAAGAGAGCCGCGGCTTGGAGCATCGAAATCTGGCTCAGTTCCCTTTAGTTGACCGTCTTCAGTGAGCAGATGAATACCACAGCCGACTCCGCAATACGGACAGATCGTTTTTGTGCGTTCAAGATTTTCGGCCTTCGTAGTGCCGACGATCTTTTTGTCTGTAAGTGCTCCGGTAGGGCAGGTGTTGATGCACTGACCACAGAACGTGCAAGGCGATTCGAGAAGTTTATTGTTGAAGAACGAGGCGATTGTATTTTCTTGCCCACGCCCTTTAACTGCGATTGCTCCGGCTTGCTCCCAATCGTTACAGATGTTTGTGCAGCGGAAGCACGAGATGCAGTAGTCGTAGTCACGCTGGATGAACGGATTGTCATCCTTAGCTTTCTCTCGAACAACCAATGAAGGAAATGCGTCCCATTTCGCATCGTATTCTTCAGCGGCAGTGTGCAGTTCACATTTCTTGAATGAAATGCATTTTGGACAGTTGGCAGGAGATGACGTTTCAGAGAGCAACATTTCAAGAATCGTCTTGCGATAGTCGGTGATCGAATCGGAGTGTGTTTCAACCCGCATTTCTTCTGAAGCAAAGGCAGTGCATGCGGCGATCTGCTGTATTTGACCGTTTACCTCGACATCCACTAAGCACATGCGGCAAGTGCCCTGAGGACCGGTTCGTTCGTCGTAGCACAATGTTGGCACGTCGAAGCCGGCAGATCTGATGGCGTCTAGGACCCGAGCGTCGGTACCGCAATCAATTGTGATTCCGTTCACTTCTACGTTCAGTCTATTTTTGACTTGTGTTGTCATCGGATGAACTGTTGCTCTATTCGTTAGCCAATACGATCAATCTGTGGCGGCAGTCAATATAGCTTAGCTCCTATGCGCAATTGACATGAGATGAGTTATGACTTGCTGTTAGATGAACTTGAAGCTGAAGACTCGCCTTGAACTTCTTTGATGCGGCGCCAAACGATCCAAATTGCGATTACCGAGATTGAGCCGATAATCGGAATATCGAACGGCTTCGAGACGTCTCGAATCGAATCGTAGTTCTCACCAAGCAGGAATCCACCCCATGCTAGACCGACTGTCCAGGGTAGGGCGCCTATAAACGTGAAAATGGCGAATCGGGTCACGTTCATTCTGGCGATTCCGGCAGGTATCGAGATGAATCCTCGAACGCCAGGAATCATTCTCGCGACGAACACAGTGAGCTCTCCTCGAGTTTGGAACCACCGATCAGCTCGCTCAAGGTCTTTCTGGGTGATTAGGACGTACTTGCCGTACTTCT
Source organism: uncultured Dehalococcoidales bacterium (assembly GCA_905614375.1). Next base: position 61,609 of record CAJQSP010000003.1, read on the forward strand.
CGATGAAAGGACGCCCTCCCGCACGCGCTACGTAATATTCGGCTAGTGATCCGATCAAGCTTCCGACTGCTCCCCAGAAACCTGCAAGGAATACGTAGGTGATTCCGTGACCGCGGTCTAGGACGAGTCGCCAGCCCGCCATCGGCATGATCACTTCGCTTGGTAGGGGAATGGCTGTGCTTTCGATCGACATCAAGACGACAACTCCAAACCATCCCATGAAGTCGTACACGTCAGTGGAGAACGTCAGAACCAATGTCTCGAGCGCGTGAATGAGTTCGGTCATCGGATCTATGGGAGTTTCTCCAAAAGGTATCTGAAGGCAGAAGGGCAGAAGTACTGAGCCGTAGGAGTAGCCGCACTTTAATGTGACACCGTGCTCTCGAAGCAATATTCGTAATTCTAACAGCGCTCCTGTTTTATTAACGACTGAATTCTTTACCAGCAGCCCGCACTGGCTTGAAGTCTGTTTTGAACTGGAAGGTCGACGGAGACGTCGCTCGGTTAGGAATCATGGGGAATTCCTCAAGTAAAGCCCTCGTAATGGGCGGTACGCGAGTCTTTACCGAGCGACTTGAGGTTTGAGCGCTTGCTGACTGACACGACTACGTGTCCAGAGCATCTGCCATGTGGCATTCAATGCGCATGCAATGCAGTGTTGAATGACAGTCGTTAGTTGTATTTGTGCGTAATAACACCACCTGAGACGCATGCGTGATGTAACTAGTGTGCGCTTTACGCACCAACTACTATCAAGAACAGAACATACTTATATAATCGTATAAAAATAATGAATGTTCCTAATTAGTTTTATATAAGTATAAAACAAGTCATAAATAAAAAAGGAACAAGTTCTTGACTGGTCTGGGTTTATTTTTGTAGTCTGTAACGGCGTTGTTTGCGATAGTTAAAGTCAAATTGTTTTCGGTATCAGGTCTGAAAACGCTTGTAATCCGTCGCCAATTCATACGGTGTTTGGATCGTCAGGTAACTACATTCAAGTCAGATACTGGACTGAACTACAGGGGAGAAGAATGCAAGGGTCAAAAACTAAGAAAATGGTTCTCGCTGAACGGAAGCTGAGGCGTCCTCTTGAGCGTGCATTGCCTGAAATGGTGAATGAGGTCGGCCTCACCGGCGCTGCGAAACGCATTGGGGTCAGTAAAGCCACGTTGAGCTATTGGCTACTGAAATTGGGTATCGAAATCCGCCGGGTCGCTCTTGCTCCCGGTGAAGAAATCGAGATCAGGCGCATCTCTGGATGATGAACCGAATTCGCTATTTGTTCTTATCAAATTCAGCCTGGAATTCTCTCCAGTTGTAGATTGACCCTGTTTAGGGCTGTTGCTAACGTGGATTGACGAATGATTTTTCCGGCTGATTTTCATTACTAACAAGTCAGCTCAATCAAAGGAGGGAACAGTGCCGGGCAAACGCGTATATCTAATGTTAGTGGCTTCGATTGCAACTCTTTTTGTGATCTCAGCATGCTCTGAACAGGTAATTCCTACTCAAGAGCCAGTTGAATTCCAGCCAACAGCGGCTGGAGAGATCGATCGACCTGACAGTTCGGGTGAAGACGACGAGCCAGTCGTTGAAGCTCCTGTGACAGGTGCTGGTGATGCCGACGCAGGTCGAAACCTGTTCGTGAGCTGTAGTGCCTGCCACGCAACCGATGACAAGAAGGTTGTTGGTCCTGGTCTCGGCGGAGTTTACGCACGAGCAGGGGATCGAACGTCGCTCGACGCAGACGCCTACATTAAACAGTCAATTCGAGAGCCTAATGCTTTCGTTGTTGACAGCTTCTCTCCACTCATGCCATCGTTCGATTACCTCAGCGAATCCGATGTCTTGAACTTGATTGCCTACTTGAAGACTCTCGACTAACCAGTCGAAGCCTATCTTTATAATTGAAAACGCCCCGAGATTTACTCGGGGCGTTTTTGCGTTGACGATCCTGCCGTTTTCTTGAATTGCGCGGCAGTTGGTTTATAGGCGGCTACGACCAAGTGGCTCCTGCGATTGAGGCGGCCTGATACCCGGCACCGAAGCCGTTATCGATGTTTACGACCGATACACCAGGCGCACACGAGTTCATCATGGCTAAGAGTGCTGCAACTCCACCGAGGCTGACGCCGTAGCCAACGGAGGTCGGTAGGGCGATCACAGGTGCTTTGACGAGTCCACCAACAACGCTAGGCAGTGCGCCTTCCATTCCAGCGACCACAATCACCACTCGAGCGTTGCTTAGTTCGTCGATCCGCCCTGAAAGTCTATGAAGGCCAGCAACACCGACATCGGTGATCATTTTTACGTCGCAGCCCATGAGCGAAGCCGTCAGAACCGCTTCACGCGCTATAGGTAAATCGGATGTTCCTGCTGCGACAACGACTACGCCTTTGAGCAGATCTTTTTTATTTCGTCGATCTGCCCAAATTGCCCGTGGCCCCTCTTCCCAAACGGCATCAGGTACGGCTTTTTGAAATAATGCGAACGCTTCTTCCGAAGATTTAGTGACTAAAACGACATCGGAATTTGTATAGATTTTCTCGGCTATTGCCGCAGTGTCTTTTGGTGTTTTACTTAGTCCATATACAACTTCAGGAAAGCCGGTTCTTTCACCACGATCATGGTCTATGTTAGCGAAATCTAGGTCGGAAGTGGGCGCCGTTAGGCTCAGTTCGGAGGTGGCTCGTTCTGCCGACATTTTGCCGTCGGCTACCAGTTGCATGATTTCGCTGATTTGAGATTTATTCATGGACGATCGAGCAGTTGTCGGATAGTGAACTGTTTAGAGAGCCGTTGAGTATTTGCGTTACGCATCTTATCTGGGCGGGAACTTACATGTCTGGGCGGGAACTTACATGAAATGTCTCACAAACCACGCCACGCTAAATTGCCAACCCTTGTGGTCGTACCTATACTTCGAGCGCCTATATTGTGGAATTATGTGTGCGCGAACTATGATAACGACAAGAGGATTAGCATGCAGGTAACTTGCCTTCGAGAAAATCTAAGCCGTGGATTAGCAAATGTCAGCCGGGCCGTAGCGTCCAGAGCTACGTTGCCTGTAACTCAAAATGTGCTTCTTGAAGGTGACAACGGTCAACTCAAACTGACCGCGACGAACACCGAGATATCCATTAGTACGTGGATCTTTGCGCAGATCGAAGGCGAGGGGAGCATCACTGTTCCCGCCAGAATGTTGACCGACTTTGTGAACTCACTCCCCGGGCAGGAAGTAAAAATCGATTTCCAGAACAACCCGGTAGGCGTAATCGTCACTTGCGATAAGTTCAATGGCACTATAAATGGCATAGCGGCTGAAGAATTCCCACCGATTCCTACAGTTGATGGCGGATCTTCGGTGACAATTCCTGCAGACACATTCCGTGGAGCGCTTGAGCGAGTCGTATTTGCTGCTGCTACTGATGATTCTCGTCCCGTTCTAACTGGTGTGAAGGTTGAACTAGCAGACGATTCGTTCACGTTAGCTGCGGCCGACGGATTCCGCCTTGCAGTTGAGAGCGGGAAGCTCGGAACTTCCGTTGAAACTGAAGTTGGCGTGATCGTTCCTGCCAAAACTCTTGCCGAGGTTGCACGATTGCTAGGCGAGGGATCTTCAAGCGTGGAGTTGTCCATTGATGCCAACGGCCGATCTGCCAAGTTCCGTTTGGATACCTCTGAAACAGCTACTAACTCTGGCGTGAGCGCGGTAGAAGTAGTGACTGCGCTGGTGCAGGGCACCTTCCCTGACTACGAAAAGCTGATTCCGACTAGCTACGGCACCAAAGCGACTGTTGATCTTTCAAGCATGGTTCAGGCGACACGTGCAGCTTCGATTTTCGCCAGAGATGGAAGCGGAATCATCAGGGTCATCGTAAGTCCGGGTGAAGACGATGGTGGAGGAGCAGTGAAGATCATCTCACGAGCAGAAGAAGTTGGTTCAAACGAGAACGAACTCGACGCAAAGGTAGAGGGGGATGAAACTAAGGTTGCGTTCAATAGTAAGTTCCTAATGGACGTTCTGAACGTGATGAACGGCGATGACGTCGATTTGGAAACCACTACTCCATCGAGTCCCGGAGTATTCAGGTCTGAGAAGCATGAAGGCTACACGCACGTCGTGATGCCAATGTTTGTTCAATGGTGATCTGAGTAGTGGGAACCAGCGGTTGTTAACCTAAGGTTTTGTTGAGCATCGGACTTTTAATCCGCAGGTCTTGGGTTCGATCCCCACAAGGCCCACCAAACTCGCACCACTCTCAGTGACTTGCGTGCTTTTTCTTCGCGATTTCCTGATCCTGCTGCAAACCTGCTCGAACCATGAAAAATCGACGGAAGAAATTAGCGATCTGGGCGGAGTACACGCGGTGCGCTGACACTCTTGGTATGGTCATCAAGCCGCCTAATGCGTATGTTGGCTGAAGAATCGAAAGAACAGGCACCGATGAGCGATATGACCCTCAACTACCATCTCATGCATCCCGGCGGCGACAGTGGTCCCGGTGACCCCAATGCTGCCTTCTATCTCGATGGTGTCTATCACCTGCATTACATTCTTGCCCACCTGTGGAAGGACGAGCGGTCCTATTCCTTCATCCATGTCACCAGCACGGACATGCTCCATTGGACATGGCAGACAACCAAGCTGCAGCCTTCTTTCACTGGCCACGGCATGTTCAGCGGCACAGGCTTTATCACCAAAGAGGGAAAGCCAGCTGCCATCTACGCGGGGCTATCGGAGCCGAGAAACACATTCATTGCCATTGCCAAAGACAACGACCTGGACAGTTGGGAGAAGCCGTGGCCTGTGCAGCCAAAGGGCGGACCCGATGGGAAAGACATGAGTCTGCTGGGGGACCCTGATTGCTTCCGTATCGGCGAAACCTATTACGCCTTCTCAGCGCCGGACGGCGTGTTGTTGTGCAAGTCCACCGATCTCATCAACTGGACGTACGTCGGCCCTTTCATGCAGCACGAAATGCCGGACGTCGCGCTTGGCGAAGACATCTCCTGCGCGAACTTCTTTCAGCTTGGCAACAAATGGATGTTGCTGTGCATCAGCCACTCGCTCGGCTGCCGCTACTACATCGGTGATTGGGACGCAGAGGCCGAACAGTTCGTGCCGGAAGCGCACGGTCGCATGAACTTCCGCCGAGAGGGACAGGCAGTTTACGGTCTCGGACACCGCACCGATTTCTTCGCACCGGAAAGCGTTCTCACGCCGGACGGGCGTCGTGTGATGTGGGCCTGGCTGCACTCCGCCGGACCGGACGCTGCATTATCACAGAAGACCATTCAGTCATTGCCGCGCGAGTTGAGCCTGTCTAACGACGGGACCCTGCGCATCCAACCGCTGCGCGAGATCGAAGGACTTCGACACGATTCAGTTTCACTTAGCAACATCGCTCTTTCAACGCCGATAACACGGCTCCAAGGCCCTGTCCCACCTGCTTCGGGTGAAGCGCTCCAGCGAGTCGCTGAACTCGATAGTGACTCATGTGAAATCCGTATTGTCATCCCGCGCGAAGAAGGCTTGCGCAAACTCTTCGGCTTCGTCCTGTTCGCTGACGAAGAGGGGAATGGCTTGCCGATCATGCTGCGACCGGAAACGGGCACGCTGCGCGTCGGCACAATCGAAGCGCCCTTCGCTGTTGCCGATCTTCCCGAGGACGAGGACGTGGAGCTGCGGATCTTCATCGACAAATACCTCGTCGAGGTCTTTGCCAATTCGCGCCAGGCCGTGCTGGCAGCTCATATGGACTATGCCGGGAAGACCGGGCTCGACGCATTCACCGTCGGCGCCCCTACCACTATCAAGAGCCTGGATATCTGGAAGTTGAAGCCGACAAATCAGGGCTTTCTCGAGGCCCGTGAGAACCGGATCTGGGAGCCCAGCACACAGTAATGACGAGAGGACAGCAACGAAGCGTTGCATAGCGACGCGGTAAACCGCTTAGGGGGCGCACGCTGCCTTTTAATCCGCAGGTCGTGGGTTCGATCCCCACAGGCCTACCAAACTCGATCTTCAGTTAGCTGCTGTTGGGTTCAGCGTCGACCGCTGAATCGACATTCGAAACGGGGCCGCCAGTATAGGTGGATGTGGGACGTTCATCCCGATGTTCGTCCAATGGTGAGATAATTCTCAACCCTAAAATCAAGTTTCTTGAACATTATTCATCTCATGCAGCTTTTCAAGGGTCTGATGAATATCGGGCGGTAGCGGACCTGCCTGCGCAGCCACGATGCTCTCCTCGATTTCTCCGGGTGTGGATGCCCCCACCAGGATAGTCGAAGTCCTCGATTGGCTATCAAGAAACGAACTGTCAATGCTGCGATCGAAATGCCGGTATCCTTGGCGAATTTGATGAGGCGCTCATCTGAGAATATGGCTCCAGTTTGCGCCAGAGGACCTTTGCGGGCCAATTGAAACGGAGAGGGTTCATTTGGTACGCCAAAATCCCGTTTGGCGAAGATCCCTCCTACGACATAGGCGATTCGCTGCTCACGAACGACCGGCTGCACCATCTGCGATGAACGGTGATTCAGTAGCGAATACTCTCCGGCCGACAAGCACATATCTAGCTCTACTCGGCGTAGGACATGAGCCAAAGCTGCAGATCGGTTGAAACTGAGACCTATGTAGCTGCACAGGCCTAGCCCTTTTGCTTCATTAAGCGCCCGAATAATGGCTGTGTTTGCGTAGGCATGCTCCTTAGTCAAGGTCGAGAAGTTCCTCGTCATCCCGCGCGTCGGGTAGCCATGCCTTCGCCTTTTCCATGTCGTGACCCTGAAGTACATCGACCCTATCGCGTCGCAGGGCTCGCAGGTTGTCTTGTAACTGTCTGTGGCAGTCATCTAGCGTGCGATAGCCCAGTGGATTTGTCCCACCTACAGTCGTGTAGCTAACCAGTTTCGTTGCCAGTAGATGCGGTTTCTTGGTTCCTTCCAGCGCTTCACCCATGATTAGCTGTGACTGACCTCTCTCAACCCAACGGCCATCCGCACCAGCTTTACCGTAAGCGGGCGATGTGTCGAAATAGGTGACACCCAGATTAAGCGCATGTTTGACGGTTGCTAATCCTTCTTCATAGGAGTGTTTATACAACCCCGCACCGCCGAGACCGATAACGCTGACTTTCTTACCCGTAAGTCCGAAGGAGCGCTGTTCGAGTGGGCTTGACATCCAATCTCCGATTAACTAACTCGTTAGTCATGTAGCGTATATAGCGTCAAAAATAATATGAATTCCACATATTTAGAGCGCTGGAACTTTATGTTATCTATCCGATTCGAATACGTTCGCTGGCGTAGCGAATCGAGTCTTGGCGTTCACGACCCGCCATGAACAGTGCGATCGTGATTGGACCAAATCTGCCGGCAAACATTGTGATCGACAAAACGATCTGCGCACCTTCGTTCAGATGTGACGTAGCGCCTGCAGACCAGCCCACCGTACCGAACGCCGAAATGATCTCAAAGACGCCTGTACGGAAGTCTAGGCCCGGTTGAACGATGAACAGAGCAACCACCAGCACAAGGACTGCGGCTGCTGCGGTCGCTCCGACAGCCATAGCTCGGTGAATGTTGACGCGTGGAATCTCTCGTCCGAAGACTGTTGTTCGTTGTTTACCACTGAAAATTGCGAACGAGGCGATAATAATCACCATAAACGTGTTCACTTTGATTCCGCCCGCTGTTGATGCCGACGCACCGCCGACAAACATGAGTCCTTCAGTGACGGTTAGGTTCGCTGTATGTAGTTTGCTGTAATCGAGAGTGGTGAATCCCGCGGTTCGGTTGACTGTGTGGAACACACTCTGGGTGACTTTGCTTCGGGCAGATTCGTTTCCGATGGTATCGGCGTTGTTCCATTCAAGAGAAATGAACGAAACGAACCCAATAAGCAGCATTATTCCGATTCCGACCAATACGAGCTTCGTATCTAGCGTCAGATGTCGCCATCTCCGAATTCTGATTAAATAAGCGAAGGCGGAGTAGGATGCCGACAAAGTAAGCACGATAAGCCCAAATATGCGGAGCAACTGCAAATCTCGATTAAAGCCAATTGCCGTGATGAACACGCCGAGTCCGATAAGAGCGAGCGCACCAGTTCCGACGAGTACGTTCTTTGAACCGAGGGACCTGCGGTGCCAGCCACGAATTTCTACCACATTGCCCAACGTTGCGTAGCTAGTCGATCCGATAATAATCATCGCACCAATGATCAAGAGCGTTGGGATGTCTCTACCAAGTCCAATAAGACTAGCCCCTCCGACAAGTTCATCTGGCAGGATTTCGAATCCGGCATTGTTAAATGCTGATATCGAAGTGAACACGCTTTGCCACACGCCTTGGCTCAATGGTATGCCTTCCCAAATTGGTGCGACCAAATACCAACGGATGAATATGAATATTGCCCCGATAATCTGCACGATAATCGCCATCAGGATGATATTCCGCGCCAGCGTTGCGATAGTTCCCAGACGGTTATCATCGAGGCCTGCTCCTACTACTAATCGGCCTTCAAGGCTTGAACGTCGACCCGTGATAAGAAGAAGAAATGCTGCACCGGTCATGAATCCTAGGCCGCCAATAAATATCAATCCTGCAATTACAAATTGGCCAAAACCGGTCCAGTGATCTCTGGTGTCGACTAGTGTTAATCCAGTTCCAGTCATGGCGGACACTGATGTGAAGAACGTCGTGATCAGCGAAATAAATTCAG
>CAJQSP010000004.1 GCA_905614375.1 uncultured Dehalococcoidales bacterium
AACTAGGGTGGTGTAGACGCTCCGGAAGTCGGTGGAGGGAACCAAATCACCCTGTTCGAGATCAGCTTCCCTAGTCGATGGGTATTCGCCGTATTGTCCGCCCTTAACGTTGTCGCCAATTACGATACATACGCCACCTGCACCGTGATCGGTACCACCGCCGTTGTCCTGGACACGACGACCAAATTCTGAGAACAGGAACATGACCACGTTATCGGCTTCGCCATGGGCCTTGAGGTCGTCGTAGAAATCTTGAATCCCCCGCGAAACCTCTTCCCAGAGTCGGGAGTGAGTACTGATCTGGTCGGCATGCGTATCGAACCCGCCATGATCAAGGTAGAAGATTCTCGAGCCGAGTCCAGCGAGGTGAATTTGTGCGATACCCTTCAGTTTTTTCCCGACTGGTGAATCGGCATATTCGATGTTAGATGAGTAGTTGGCGGGTGCTGCCGCGAGAACGTCGGCACCTTCAAGTGCATCGAGACCTGTCTGACCGAGGTAGTCCATGACTGGCCCGGTTCCAATCGCTGGCGAGTACACGCGGCGGTATCGACTGAGGACTCGTGAGAGTTTTTCTTCGGGGGTGAGACCGGTGAGCATCCCATAGCTATCTATGTTTTCGACTGTTGCGACCGGTACTCCGGGACCAACGAGTGCACGGAACAGCGATGGCCCCATGCTTACTGCTGTAACGACGTTGTCTTTGTCGGGATCGAGGTCGCGTACTATTCGAGCGAGCCAACCCTCGGTGCCGAGTGTGTCGGGTTCGCAGGTGTGCCAGATATCCATCGATCGGAAGTGCGATCGTGGCGAGTTTTCATATCCGACACCGTGGAGAATGGCTACGTTGCCATCCTGATACATCTTCTGGATCGGTTTCATAGAGGGGTGGAAACCGACCTTGTCGTCTAGTCGCAACACCGCTTCTTCGGAGACGTTAACAACCGGGCGATAGTCGCGGTAGAAAGGGTCGGCGTGCGGAACTACGGTATTGAGGTAATCATTTCCACCGCTGAGTTGAAGAACAACTATTACGGGGTCTTTTTTCTTGGTCGTGATGTCCGGGCTCCTGTGGTTCTCGAAAAGATTCTCTTGATGGATTGCTAGGCGAACTGGTATTCCCTGAGCGCAACGATGAGCTGGATGAGTTCAGACACCCTCGCTGCACCGCCATCTGATGCAGATTCGTTTGCCCAGTCGATAGGGCCGAGCGACGTTGCGTGGTCGATCAACTCTTGGCGCGCTCCGTCTGGGATTTCGAGCGGACCCATCACATCGAGGCAGGCGTCCACTACGGCTTCTGGTGCAGTCCCGGCAGATTTCACGCGGTTCATGATGTTTACGACGCCAGGTCGGGAGTACTCGCTGATCAATTCGGCGGTGAAGTTGGTTCGCTTCATCAGGGTGCCCGAATTGATCCATTCGATTCCCGAGTGCCAGCCCTCCACGCTTGGTGGATTCATCAGATCCTGTCCCATATTGGTGATATCGATGCACCACTCCATAGTCTTCGGAGATACACGTTCGGTGTCTCCGACGAGACGTAGCGTGCCGATCACGACTTCAGCCGGGTTTTTTACTTTTGCAAACTGGGCATTCTTGAAAAAGTCAGATAACAGGATGAACCGTATTACCTCGCCCATGTTGTAGTCAGTGTCGATCAGGCGTTTGGCTATTGCCTGGACTGCATCAGGGTCTTTTGGTGGTGTTACTGACCATGCTGGAACCTGGTGTTCGTCGGCAACGAAGAAGGTGTAGAGGTGGCGCGCTATAAAGCCTGCGGTTGCCGGCTTCGACAGGATGATGTCGACGATTTCCTCGCCGTCGAAGTTTCCTGTGTGACCGAGAAATTCCTTTTCGTCGGCATCGTGGTCTTCGGGTCGGAATTCGAACTCCCAGTCGAATCTCCCCATGTGGAACCGGGGCAATTTGTGGGTCATCGTCCAGCCGGTGAACGCCCTTGAGCACTCTCGAACGTCGGTTTCGGTGTAGTTGCCTATACCCATCGAAAAGAGTTCGAGGAGTTCACGCCCCCAGTTTTCGTTGACCGAGGTGGCGTGATTCTCGTGGTTGTCGAGCCAGAAGAGCATGGCGGGGTTTCGCGCCACTTCCATTAGGATGGTCTTGTAACTGCACATTCCTTTTTCACGGAACATGTCGAGCATGTCTTCGATTTCGTCGTAGTGATCGACTTTCGAGACACCGGTGGCAAATAGTTGGTGATAGAAGAGGCAGAGCTTTTCTTGAAGCGGTGCCTGCGTTTTGATCATGCGCCAGACCCACCCGGCGTGCCCACGGCCACCCATTGTCCCGGGCTTCCACCAGTTGGGGTAATAGCGGAGAAACTCGTAGTAGTCGACAGGTTCTTGAGCATCGGGGTTGAGGAGTTCCTCGACCGTCGCTTCGTAGCCGACTGCTACTCGCCGTTCGAGTTCGTCTCGTGATGCGCCGAACCCGGCCCGTCGCATCAGATGGGCCATTAGTTTAATGTTTTCGTCGATCATATTCCGTATCCAGACTAGCCGTCGAAGCGCAAACACTACCATAGTGCCCGCACGATCAAGATTGGGATGCGATCATAGTGAGTAGGTCATGGGAAAAACCAATATGAGCCATGACTAATAATCGTGGCTCAAGTTTTTAACAAACTTACGAATACTAGGTATTAATAAGTTCTTTATTTGTCATTAGTAGACGTAGCTTCAAGATGCCGATACTTTACACCGTCTCAGCGCCGTCACCTCCACATCCCTTTGTACCAAACGGCAGAAAAATCTAACTCTCTGTTGCTGAGGCCATGGATTCAGCATCCGACGCTTCGACGCTTAAGGGTGTCGGTGGCGGCCTGGAGGGCGTCGGTGAAGTTCTTGTGAGCATCATCCGTGGCCGACTTGAAGCTGACCTGGAAGGGCGCCATCACGACCTCCATGGGGGGAAGGCTGCGATATCGGCATTAAGTTGGTCTTTGGAGGCAGCGATTACGGCTTTGTGCGTGAGCCCAACAATTTTAGACACGATACCCGCGTTGCAACTGACCTCCGAATCCGCGTAGGCGCTCCAGACGGCGGCAGTTTGGGTAGCGATGAGGCTATCAGACAGCGCTATGCGCGATTCGCGGACCCGGACTCCTTCATTGTGCCAAATGGCGATGGCAGTGTTGACTGCGGTAACGCGTGCCGCTACTGCTGCCTCGACCTGGGTAACGAAGGTGGCAACTGCGGCCGTTTGAACGTCCGTTGCAGCGACGGCGTAGAGGGCTTCAACTTTGGCGGCTAGCTTGGCTTCCCCGACGATTTTCTTCTCGGCACGTTCATTCACCTTGTCAGTTTGTCTGTCCGATCACTTTTGATTCAGTGCGATGCATTTTCCTTCGATATTGTTCAGACGGTTTTGCATATTCAGTTCAGTATTCGAAGTCATACTCGAGAGTTTCGCACAGATTCTCTTTGGCTCGGGGGTCTGGGCTATAAGGAGTCCCGGCGTAGCAACGGTAAGCCACACTAAGAAACTGGCCGCAACCAATGTCTCGGACAGCCGTAATACTCGCCGGTTAAGTGATGTCACGAAATTACTCTCCTACCCCGATCAGGGCTTGCTCGTCGTCTACTAGGAGCGCCATATCTACCCCCACTTCCTCCTCAAGGTCACGCAGGTTCATCATGGCGTCGTTAAGGAGTTCGGCTAGAATGCCGTCGATAATGGTTTCGATCGAGTCGCACAGTATCCATATCTACCAATAAATATGACGATTGGTGATGATGTACCGTTCTTCTAATAGAATGTGTTGACCGGTGAGCCATAAGGGCCACCTCTTATTACAAACCATATCGTCTTTATTTAATTAACTGGAGTGGTCACGATCTACAAGGTATGCGAACACTAATCGTAATACTCCTAATACCTATTTTTGCTGTGATTTTCCTTATAGCAATCACGCTCAATCAAGTCGCGAGTACGCTATCAGATGAAGATCTGATCGTCAGGATTCTCGATGATGTTGAGATTTATGATTATTTTTATGACGAGTTGATGGTGCTGTTGTCAGCCGATCTCTTAGATCGAGAATATGAGGTTAATTTTTATGGAGATAACAACGAGTTAAATCCCGTTCTAAAACTAGATCATCCTGACGGGGATCCACTCGGTTTCAAAGTGTTTTTCGACGATGTTATTCCAAGAGAATATCTCCGCCAAGAGATACGTGAAAATCTTGGAGTAATGCTTGCTTATTTAAATGAAACACAAGACACCTTCATAGTTGATTTGGGTGTCCAGAATCGCATCAGAGAAATACCACCTGCTACTGATCGATTGATGAAAAGCACACTAATATCAGACGAATTAGTTAATGACTTAGTTTTCCCGGTTATGGTTACGTTTAATACAGAGATTCTTCAACCTACATTAGGGTTGGGGTTTGATGCTTATGAATTAGAGCAAATAGCGTTTGTACTTTTTGATCCTGACTGGATAGATCATCATGTAGTGTCAGGAACCAACATGTTGGCGCCATATTTGGCACATGATGCAGATGAATTCCAATTTATTGTGAGAGTTGAAGATCGAATTGTCATTGCTGGCGAGATCATGAAATCGAAGTTGAGCAATGACGATATTCTCTACCGATTGGTGTTTACACGAATGGTGCGACCTCTGTTAGGTCAGGCATTAGGTATGGCTCAAGATATTGGGTTTGGTATGACTCTTTCCAATCAAGAAGTTGTCGATGTAATGGAGGCAATCGCGCCTCGTACTTGGGTTAATCTGCAAGGCGATGGATTAATCGATGAACTAACGGCTTACCTAGTAAATGCAGACAATGAAATCGATTACAACATTTCTATGAAAGAACGTAAAGAGGCTGCTGCTTTTGTAGTAACTGAACTGGTTATGAGTCAGTTGCGGGAAGCTCTCACCGAATTGTCAACTTGTCAATCTTTACTTCAAATAAAAGCTGCTTCAGAAGATGTTGGATCTCGCAAGATTCCTTCTTGTATACCGGGCGGAATTTCATCTATTGATCCGATAATCAATTCGCTTGACCCCATAATGAGGATGGAAGTCGAAAACTTCATAAGCCAACAAATTCCTGACGACTTGCATTACTCACACGCATTTTTTCAGCAGGCGATTGGAGATAACATGTCAGAAGTCGAGAATGTGCGAAAGAACATTTCCGATGGGATAGAATTTTCTGACGATGACCTTCTTAACGCGCTAGCGTGGGGTGGATTCTACCGTCAGTCACAGATTGAAAATGCAGACTTACAGACGATGTCTGCAGAAGATCTCGTTGCTTTAATTACTGACGGTATCATGTGGACGGATGTAGATTTCATCGACGGACTCGATGAATCTTCTAAACTGCAAGTTGAAAACCTCCGACAAAATCTTGGTACAGCTATATCGTTTCGGTGGCTGATCTGGCTTGCCATCTTATTGCCAGTGTTTCTTTTAGTTTATTTCACAGCGGATAATTGGCCATCTAGATTGAAATTAGGGGGTGCGATTATCTCAATAATGGCGGTATTGTCATACGCGGGAATTACATTTCTTTGGGACAACTATTCAGATCAAATTCATGATCAATATCTGCCACAGACATATGAACTTGGTGTGCGTATGGAAGCAGACTTGCCAAGTCTGGCAGATGAATTGAAAGACAATGGGCCAGTAACCAAGTTATTCGAGATACTCGAAGTTTGGCAGGAACAGTTAAAGAATCAAACGATTCCATGGATATTCCTTGGTGTATTCGCATTTGCTATCGGAACTAGCTGGGTAAGCAGATCAACCTCAAGAAGAGAACCGTTGACATTACCTGAAAAGATACCTGTTACCTCGTGACGATCCATATAGCATTCATCTTTTATGATTTCAATTCAATACGGAATCTAACCTGTGTGTCTCCGATTGGTAGCGATCGGAGTATCAGCCACTAGGGAATACGAGAGACGAGTATGTGACCAGCAACGCGATAACTGTATTCATCATTAACCGTCAAGCGTCTACTGAAATCTCCACTACTTAAGTGTTTGTAGATATGTCACTAGGGCGTCAATTGAGTCGTTACCAAGGTGTGACCATTCTGGCATTACCATTGGAAATCCATCGACCACAAATGCTCCCGGTTTCCTTAAGGATTGCTCGAGATATTCTTCAGCGCTAAGACCAGCCACTCGTGTTGCTGCTCGGTCCGCGACTCCTGCAAGTCCAGGTCCTACGACGGTCTTGCCTCCAGTCGAGTGACAGCCGGTGCAGTTCTTAGCGAATAAAATAATGCCATTGCCACTTACATCGGCCTCAGAGGTGCTACTAAAAGAAGTCACTGTTCCCGGCATTGTCGATGACACAGCTGGAGATGGCACCAACGCGTTATCAGGCAGTGAATCTGATGGAATTATCGGCGGATCCTCTACTAAAACACTGAAAGAGGTGTTCACAACATCACCTGTATCGGATCTAATTCTCATCTCGGCGTTGAAAATACCTGCAGATGTATATGTGTGACCCGCAAGTATTTCGCCCGTATCAACCATTATTGGTACGCCTATCCAATCAGAACCATCTCCCCATTTAACAGATGCACTTACTCCGCCCAGTGAGTTCAGCTCTTCGACGTTTGAAACACGGAAATTTGCAATCCGAAAATATTCATTTTTATTTACAACTGGAACAAGTCCATCAATAAATTTAATTTTTACGAGTTCTGAAGTGAGAGTTGGTAGTACAGCGCTTTCTACCGGGAGAGTTATAGAGTCATCATTATTTGCACCACGATCTATCAGCAGGCGTACTACGTCGAGTGAGTTCGTCTCACCTGCCAAGTGCATCGGTGTCAAACCATCGTTGTCCTTCGCTTCGATGTCGGCACCGCGATCTATCAGCAGGCGTACTAGGTCGAGTGAGTTCGTCTCGGCTGCCCAGTGCATCGGTGTCAAACCATCGTTGTCCTTCGCTTCGATGTCGGCACCGCTATCGATCAGCAGGCGGGCAATGTCGATAGAATTCGTCTCAGCTGCCAAGTGCAGGGGTGTTATATCTTGAAGATCATCGGTAACACTTGGGGCATCTACTACCGTACGTGTCGCATCAATAGCTGCAGCAACCGTAGATCCGATAGCCAGCTCAGCAGAAACCGTAGATTCAATAGCTAACATCGCCGCAACGGTAGACTCGATCGCCTGTTCCGCTGTAACCGGTGAGGTACGTGCTAATTCGTTAACCCCATCTGCAACTGATGGAGCACCAGCTACTCCATCAGTATCTTGATTTATTTCGTTTTTACCGGTGACTATCGGCTCGACCGTACATCCAAGAACTAAAACTATATAAAAACCAATCATTGCGGCAATGAAAGGGCTTCGAAGTATCAACAATTTATTTTAAACCTTAAAATAACGACTAAATCACTATTGTTAAAACATTTCAGACAACTCTAAATACGCCTTAATAGATTTAAGCGTATTTCTTATGCCTAATTGTAAATGTTGTCCAATTTCAAATGGTAAGACACCGTATGTCACATTACATAGTGACCGGTGTTGATATAGTCCTATCGTGGTGGATAGAGGGCTTTCTTTATCTCCAGTGCGGCTGTGTTTTAAATTGGCTTTATTCGTAATTCGTTTATTGTGATCTGATTGCCTCCAATTCAACAAATATCTCACAAGACAATTCTTCATCTACGTCGTCGGCACTTTCAACATGAACTAGTTCATGTTTTGCCGCCATTTCTACTGCTTGCAGGTTTTTTGATTTTGGGATTTGCCATCAGCAGTTTGTCTCAAGTGTCACCTGAGGTTGCCGAAAGCCTATTTACAGAGAAGCTGCGGTCAGCACCAGCACCGGATCTCATCGTAAGTAACGGGGTTTTGTTAGCTTTCGCTGTCGCTTCAACATTCGCTGTGACGATTGTCACTTCCTATATTTTTAGATCGAATACAGTTGTTGCGTTAGCAATCGTTGGGGTAGGAACGGCGATATGTGCTGCTCTATTGTTGCCTGGGCAGCCGGTTTTTAAATTACTACCATCCGGAGGTGGTGATACTGCGCCCATAGGAGTCCCAAACGGAATAACTCCTTTGATCCTCGGAGTAGCTTTTGCATGGTGCTTGTCACTGTTACTTTTAGCACTTATTCGAGATAGAAATCCTTGGGCCACAGGACTTTATATCGCTCTTTGGATTGGGGCTCTGTCCCTGTTTTTGCCAGCATTTTCAGACTTGTTTGGCCAATCAGAAACAGCCGAAGGAAAGACTAACCAACGAATAGCTAAATTCATAGGTACAGCTGGTGATCTAGGAGAAACAACGATCATCACTGATGATGGAACTGCCATAACAATACTTGAAAATGCCGGGAACGTGGAATCAAGTATTGATTTGATGACTATGACCCCTGGTCTTTCAACATCCCAAGCAAGCAATCCAGGACGCCTCCCTGTCTTCAGTGTTTCTAATGCCGGTAGAACTGGATATCTGCGTACAGCTACTGGGGATTTCTATGTAGACGGTAAATGGCAACAGAACGCTGACATGATTGTCAGTTTGACAGAAAATGAGACCATTCAAACTGGCTTGGAGTCCACTATTTCACAAGGAATAATGGATAACCCTGTACTAACTTTTGGTCCGTCTCCAAACTCTATTGTTCGGAGTCTGACAGAGCGAATAACGGTACACGCCCTGAATGATAAAAACAGACCCAAGGAAATCTCCGATAATTACATGATTGCTTCCGGGTCTGTTCCGGTGCCTCAACTTATTAAGTCAAGCGATATTGCGGGCAGCTATGCCAAACGATCCCACGTTTTTACTGCAACCGCTAAGTTTGATGGGATTGACTTCATTTCTTCGGTAAAGATTTACAACGAAGAATTACTTAATCAGGCTCGCTCCATGTCTGCGCCCTTGTATTTGCAAGTGCCCCAAGATCTTCAGAATAAATTCGCCCCGATCGCTGAGGAGCAAGTGATAGCTGCTTCAAGTGACTTTGAGAAAGCAATTGCTTTAGAAAGTTACCTCAAGAACGAATTTATATATGACTATAAACAAACAAAATCTTCGTCTGCTAATGAATCAGAGGATCCTGTTGAGGAATTTCTAATTGGTTCACGAATTGGGACTGCCGGAAATTTCTCATCGGCATATGTTCTCTTAGCTAGAAGCATAGGGCTTCCGGCTCGAGTAGTTTCCGGATGGGCGATAGCTCCGCAAAATAAGCAACAGGTTGTTTACACGAATCAGGCTCATCAGTGGGCTGAAATTGCTTTCGAAGGATTTGGGTGGGTGGGATTTGACCCGACACCAGTAGAGGGTCCTCCTGCTAGAACCAGTTCGGGGAAGACGAGTCGGACGTGGCTGAGACCTACTGGGCAAATCCAGGTTGAACCAGAAACGTTACTTGCGAACAACGGCTACCCAATAGATTTTGGATCTACTCAAGAACTGATCGATGCCGCTGGAATCGATCCTTTATCTCCACTCGGAGGCTATCTGTTTGGCAATGAACGATTCAACTTAGACGGCAATGATTTCTCAACATCTGGTTTTCCGCAAACTCTTGAAAGTCTTGCCGAATCTATTGACCCTGAGGTATTCGAACAATTAACCGATGAAGACAAAGACCATCTCTTAGAATCTTATGAAACTCTTGCTCAATCTATGGATCCAGCGGTGTTTCAGAATTTAACTGACCAACAACAAGGATTGTTGCTACTTGGAGCGGCAGCTGGCGCGGTTGCTTATAGTGCGATGACTGGACAAGCTGTTATTGACCCTGAAACTGGCGGGGCAATAAGTCTTGACCAAGCGAACAATATTTTAGGCGCCCCTTCTACAACTTCACAAAGGGCGAGCGAGCCGGTCAGATTCCCAGTGTTTTCGATTTCTAGCCAAGGTGATATTGGATATCTGCGAACATCTATAGGAGAGACCTACTCGGGCGGATCATGGATACCGGCCGGTCCAAATATATTAGTTAATGTCCAACCAGATCAGTTGATCGAATCTCGAGCCACCGTTAGATCAAGTCCATTAATTCAATCATATGATCTTAGATTTTCTGCTGGTCTGATCGAAGCAATGCCATCTGCACCGGCGAATACAGACTTGCGCTCGATATCTATTCAACCAGCTAATGCTGCGGTTTCTCTTGATTCTAGAATGCCGACACCTCCTCGATTAGTCGAAAGTTCGATTGCTGGTGAGCTTAATCTGCCTAGCATGGCATTTAATTCGGTCACTGCATCAGATTTGACAGTGTTCACATCGCTCGCCGTTAGGTTTGACAACCGTGATGTTTACAACGCAGAATCGCCGATAATTGGGGAGTACATACAACTTCCTGATGATTTGGATCCTAGGATTCCTGCTTTGGCAAATCAGGTTGTGTCAGGTGCTGTCTCGGACTACGAAAAAGCCGTTCGTATTTCTGAATATCTTAGTACCAGTTTTGAATATGGATTTGTAGATCAATCTACAGTCGATCTGAGAGCGAAATCAGATCCTGTAGTCACTTTTTTGTTTGATGATTGGGTTGGAACTTGTGGGAATTTCTCCAGCGCATTTGTGTTGATGGCGCGATCTGTTGGCTTGGCTTCACGAGTTGTTGCAGGTTGGGTGATTGAACCACAGTCAGGCAATCAGGTTGTTTATTCAGATCAGGCTCATCAGTGGGCAGAGGTAGCATTTAATGGACTAGGGTGGATTGAATTTGACCCAACGCCATCTGGTGCAAATATACGAAATCAGTCTGGAACATCAAGCCAAGGCAATCTAGAAGAGTATGAAAAATTACCTGAACAGCCGACTCCTACTCTTCTCCCTCAAACGGCCACAGCAGTACCTATTGTTCTACCTACAGCTACTCCTTCACCAACCCCTACACCGCGGCCTACGCCTACGCCTACATTAGTGCCGACAGCTACTCCTACGCCTACGCCTACGCCTACATTAGTGCCGACAGCTACTCCTCAGCCTACATTAGTGCCGACAGCTACTCCTCAGCCGGTAGAAATTAAATTCCGTGATGGACTTGTACCGCTTGCAACCAGTTTTGAGCACTTCGATCTCGAGAAGTTTCGTGTTGAAAACATGGACGAGCTTAACCAAATAGGTATAGTCAGTGCCTCAGTGTGGTGGGGTGATAGTTTCAGCTGGTCAAATGTGCCCATACTGATTGATACGGGTGGGATAGTGGCTGGTCACATGTATCGATCTGGAGGGACGTTTTATGTTGAAATGAGAATCAGTGTTGAAAATGGACCAACTCTGATCTATCCATTTAGTATTTTCGCCAATGGTGAAGTGGTTATACCGCCTAGACCTTCACCGACGCCTAGACCTTCACCGACGCCTAGACCTTCACCGACGCCTAGACCTTCACCCACTGCTAGCCCTTCGCCAACACCTACCTTATCGCCAACTGTGACACCGACAGTAATGGCGGAGGCTAAGGCGCAAGTGGCGACCGAAACATTGATTACGCAAAACCCAACGACCGTAAGACTTGGAGGCACGGGTCGTGTGTTAGGAGTCGTGACTGCCGCAGATGACTCCAATGTAAACGGACCATTTGTGACAATTTACCTCAATGATGTATCTCCCGACGATCCACTTGAGGTCAAGCTTGACGGTGCAACAACTGTCGGTTCTGGGCCTGTAATAGACGGTGTTTTCGATATTCAGATTGAATTTCCACTGACACTGGGTACTGGTGGATTTCAAGTCATTGCCGTGACCAGTGAAAGCCCTTTGTACCTGGGATCTGATAGTGATCCACCCATCGTTGTCGTCTCTGGAACCAACATCTCTCTTGTTACAGATCAGGAAGTATTAGTTGGGGATCAATTAATCGTGACTGGGTCCATAATGGACGACGCTGGAAAGCCAGTAACTAATGCGGTTATTGACCTGACTATTGGCGACGAAGAATATGCTTTGACCACTGACGTGTCAGGTGCGTTTACTCAATCAACAGCGATTAATCAGACTGGCAGTATTCGAATCGTTGCTTTTTATGCTGGTTCCGAATTATTACTCCCTAGTACCGTTGAATTTGATGTGACATCTAAAATTCCATCGCACATAGAGATCTTGATGGAACCCTCAGCATTCGCTGGATCTGAAGTCTCGATATCAGTTCAACTCCTCGATCCGGATGGCGAGCTTGTAGAGGATGGGATTTTAAGTGGTGCTATCGGATCTAATGAAAGCACGACATTTACAAATCAGGCTCAAATTACTCATACATTCCTAGAAGACGGTATGAAAAAGGTTAGTTTTGTTTTTCTAGGTAATGATTTATATGGTGAAAGTGATGAGGAATCTACGATAACTGTTCTAGGATCGACCTCGATATTGTTGAACGATCTGCCAGATTTAGTTACCGGAGATGAAGCTTTTGCTGCAGGTCAGGTTTCAACGTCAGGATCGATTGACGTCAGCACAATTACCATAGATCTATTAGTTAATGGAGATATTTCGTCTTCTTTTGCCGTCGAGCCTAACGGAGTTTTTGCCCAGAGTTTTGGAGTACTAGAAATACCTGGGATGTATACGGTTCAGCTTAGTACAGTTGGGGGAGAGTTCGTTGTCAGTGACTCAACTTCAGGCTCTTTTGAAGTTGTTCAGCCCACTGTAATTCAAATGACAGCACCTCCTAATGGATTTGCAGGAGAGACCGTTCAGTTAGAAGGCAGTATTACTGGCGTAAATGGCTTTGAAGTAGGTGTGGTTGATCTGCAACTTTCAGGCGCTAACACAACGCTTTCGTCCGTCATAACCGAACCTGATGGAAAGTTTTTATACGACGTAATTTTAGGAACTGACCCTTATCAAGAGGTAGTTGCTAGTTTTGCAGGGTTAGGCTCAATCGAACCTACTTCCGCACAAATTTCAATAAATGTAGTACAACCTGAAATTGTAATCACGGACTCCAAAAACGTAGTAATAGGTGAAATTCACGAGATAAAAGGAAGGTTAACAGAGGATGGCTTACCTGCTGCAAACCGAGATATAGCGTTTGAATGGTCTGGTGTCGACATACTCGGTACAACCTCGGGTCTCACATCAACAGATGAATCTGGAGAATTCACTTTTTCCTTTGATATAGAAGTAGATTCCGATCTCGGAAGGCGCACTTTTACTGTCACTGCACCCGATTTAGGCAAGCGCGCCATATTAACTTCCGAAATAATGGTCGTATCCAATGTGACTATGTCTTTCTCTTCTGTTGCAGAGGTTATCCCTGGTGAAATCGTTGAAATGCAGATCACGATTACTGATGAAGCCGGGCGACCAGTTATTGGGTTACCGTTACTTGTCGACGGCGTTGAAACATCTGAATCTAGTTCGGTAGATGGTTCCCTGACCTTATTGCTGACAATTCCAGATTTTCTCGACAAAAAAATCTGGTCTCTGGTGATTACTTCTCCTGCAACTGAAATGTACTCGTATTCGAAGAGTACGGTTTCCGCTGCCGTAAAACCATTGGCCGTCAACATATCATTTGCCTCACCTGAGCAAGTTAAGCCTGGTGAAGTTGTTGAAATTCAGATAGATATCACAGATGACGCGGGTAATCCCGTATCCGGATTACCACTACTTGTCGATGGTGTTGAAACATCAGAATCCAGCTCTGTAGATGGGGTGTTGAATCTATCCTTGGTGGTTCCAGAACTTGTCAACGAAGAAGTATGGACTGTGTTGATTAGTTCACCTGCAACTAATCAATATTCGAACGCAAGTGCAACAGTTGTTGCTCAAGTTAAACAAGGAATCTCAGCTTGGGTATATTTGGCAATTTTTGGTATCGGTGTTTTAGGAACAGTCGGCGGTGCTGGCACAGTGTGGTTTATGAACAACCGGCGCTCGGCTTCTAGCAGACATATTGGTCATGAAAGTATTCTTGCTAGTTCATCTGTACAAACGGTACCTGCGGTCGCCGAAACTGTTTCGTCAAACGATACAAAAATTGAACCAAACAACCTACCACTAGCTACAGCTGAAGTTCAAAACGAAGATGATAGAACTGACTCGCGTACGACTCAGCTTTTCATTTCGTTACATCAAAAATCTGAGGATCTTCCTGAGATTGTTGGGATTGGTGAGAGCGTTACGGTTGATGCGCTACTAACGGATGATGAAAATTCTCCTGTAGTAGGTCTAACTATTTCCATTGATATCGATGGAAATGGATCTCAGGAGATTGATAGCGACAAAGACGGCTCAGTATCAGCTGACATCAAAACTGTCGAAGTCGGAGAGCATAGAGTTAGCGCAGAATTTGAAGGTAATGAACAATTCTCAGGTTCTGAATCCAATGTCACGATTTGGGTTTTGGAATACCGGGAAGCCATAACAGACATCTACAACCGCTTATTGGTTGAGGTTAAGTCAGCCGGAATCAAAATCCACGCGCAGGCTACACCTAGAGAACTAGAACGTAACCTCGTAACACGGGGAACTAGGATCGATGAGAAATTACTAGATGACCTTATTAGTGTCTTTGAGGAAGCCCATTACAGTCTCCATCCAATAGCTCGAAAAGACTTCTTAAAGGCGAAGTATGCTTTTGAGGGATTGAAATTCAAAGCCCTAGATTCCGATTTGCAAGGCGATTCTAAAGAATTAGATATTGAACTGATTGTGCATGGGAATGATCAAGCTCCGACCACTTCAGACCAATCAGACGTGATTGACAATGAATAGGTCATTGCAATGATAATTTTTAGTCACATAGGTCGTAACTACGTTTTACTCGGAATATTTGGCCTAGTCGGGGTGGTTCTGAAGGAAACCACTGAGGTGCCGTACTTCGATGCTGGACCAGTTCGGCCTGAATATGTGCTTATAACACTGTCTGTTTTTCTACTAGTTATGGATTTTGCTAAACGCAAACTCAAAGGCCGGATTCACACCGTTTTATCCGGTATTCAAACTCTAGGGAAGTGGACTCTTACGGGTTTCTTTTTCAATTCTTTAGCGGTTGTCTTCGGTCTATTAGCGCAAAGTTGGGCTATCTCGCAAAGTATTAATCCAATTCAATCCGTTTTCCTACCGACATTCGAGCTAGTAGGACTCCATGGTTCAAAAATATTTTTTTTATTACTGATTATCGGAGTAGTTATCGTTATACGGGATACTCTCAGAGTTACCGATTGGTCTCTTATTAAAGATGACCAGAAATACATTTCTGCCAGAAGTTATAAAACACAGATGCTTTGGGTACTAGTACTGGTAGGCGCATCGATAGCGTTTTGGGGACTGTTTACTGCGCTAGGTTCGGTCATCGTATTAACAACAATGTTGTGGCCCCTTGTAATTTCTATTTCGATCGGAGCTTTACTGCACATTGCATCTATTGTTATCAGAATCTTTAGTCGTCATTCTTCTAAAGAGACAAGCTCAGATGCTTTATGGGGGCTTGCGTTTGTCATCGTGGCGTTTTTCGGTTTCAGTGGTGTTGAATTAGCTTATTCTGAAGGAACATCCACTGCTGCCAGTCAATATGTTTTGATGATGGTCAACATGATCAAGTGGTTAGGTGGCTTTTTCATCATCGACACGTTAATCGGCGCATTTTCAATCCAGATGTACAACACTCAACAGAGTTGGTTTGTGAGTGGCTTAGGTAACGAGCCTCTGCTATTACGAAAACTCTTTCGTAATAGCGGCAAGATGTTTTTCCTTACTTATGTTTTGGTACAAGGTGGAGGGCCGGTATCAATTATGATCGATATCAATTTTGGAACCCTTGCCTACGCTGCGTACGCATTGATTACTGCAATTCTAGTGGCTCGTGTAATTGAGTTGTTCTATGTTTCGAGGAATGGACTTTTATTGTCTGGTGGGATTATTTGGGGTGGAATTGGTTTATTTACGGCTATGATGCTCGTGAATTTGCCTGCTGTGATTCAAGTTCTAGGGACCATTCCAAATATTGCAAATTTCTCTGACAGCGCTTTGCCATATGCTCTTTCCATTTCTGCAGCATCTTGGTGGCTTGTATCAGGGATTGCAATAGTTGGGTTTGGAAAAACTGCACGAACATTAGATATTGTTTCTGGTCGTCCCGGACTACCGACTTTGATGGCGGCAATCGGATTTGTGTTGATTGGATGGTCTATGTGGGCAGTCGCAGACGCATTCACCACTTTGGATCCTAGTTTTAGGATTGTGGGTGCAGTTGTACTCGGCATTACTTTTGGTGGCGCTCTTAGTTTATTAGCTACGTTTTTTATTGAAGGAACTCCATCGTTGATATCTCATCCAGTAAATTGGTTATCGAGTTCAAGATTCCGTGCTATGAACATAGGAGGTATCGTTGCAGCCTACCTACTTGTCGGTCGGTCTGTGATGTTCGATGTTCTAGCTTATGCCCCTCTTGTTGAGTGGATAGCTGTTGCATTTATTTCTGTATACATCACTCGCAGAGCTTGGACACTTGGCAGAGAATTGGGTGGCCCGGGTAATTCAACGGTTCCACCAGCAGACTGGGTGAGTCACGATCAATCTATAGATTTTATTGAAGATGATGTTTCATCTCGATTGATAAATCTGAATATAGATTTCATCGAACGAGGACAACGAACAGCTTTGATCACAAGGCTCACCACAGTGATGTTGGAATCAGGGAGATCATACGAAGACATAGTAAAAGTGGTATCGCAAATATTCCTTGACCGACCTTCGAAAATATCTAGAGGGACTCGTTTTATACAACGTTTCTCTTTGCGTAGAGATAATGATGAGATATCTGCATATAAGCAAATAAGAATGGAAGCCTTTAAAGTCATAGGTGCAGTTTTAGAATCAGAACCCGACAGATCTGTAGTGAATTCTTTTCCTAGTGAAAATGAGTTAAAAAAGTTGCTAACAGAGGGAGAAAAAATCTTTGTAGAGAGCTCTGATCAAACTCAACTTATTACAACCTACTGTGTGGCAATTTGGAACCAAGGCATTGACCGGCAATCAATCTCAAATACTTTAAATACCTTGGCACAATACGATGATCTCGCACCACCTTGGTATCAGATTGGTCCACTCGAACGTCGATGGAATAACGTAGCTCGGGAGATTCGAGCTCGCACTGTACAAGATTTGCGTCAAACCGTTCCCCTTGGAGAAATATCGTGATGACCACGACAACAATCAATCCTAAAGTTCGTAAGGCTGGAGAGGACTGCAATCTAGTTCTAGACGCCGTTAGTGAGGTATTTGTCGGGCAACGGTTCGTACTTAGAAAGTTGTTGGCTGCGGCTATTGCTGGAGGGCATGTACTCTTCGAAGATTTTCCGGGGCTGGGGAAAACTCTGTTAGTCAAAACTTTTTCTGAAGTTATCGGATGTGAAAAAAACCGGGTTCAATTCACCCCAGATTTAATGCCTGGAGATATTATCGGGACAAATATTTGGAAACCGGAAATTGGTGAATTTTCTTTGATAAAAGGTCCGATTTTTACACAGATATTATTGGCTGATGAGATCAACCGTGCGCCGCCTAAAACACAATCAGCATTACTCCAAGCGATGGAAGAACGGGTAATAACCATTGAAGGTGACACATACAAATTAGACCAGCCGTTCTTGGTTATGGCGACTCAGAACCCGATCGAACAAGAGGGAACATATCCACTACCTGAAGCTCAACTCGACCGCTTTATGTTCAAACTTTCCACAGGGTATCCGGACTCGATAGATACCGAAACTGAAATTTTATCCCGAAGAATCAAATTCAAAGTGACCGATACTTCAACATCTGCGAACAACATATTTACCCATAAAAAATTTGTAGCACTTCAAGAATTGTGCCGAAATGAGATTCATATTGATGAATCTATTGTCAGGTACATAGCAGAGCTTGTCAGAGGAACCAGAGAGCATGAGCATGCAGCGGTAGGTGCTAGCCCTCGAGGTGGGATAGCACTTTTGGATTCAGGAAAAGCTATGGCGCTTATTCACGGACGAGATTTCGTTGTTCCAGATGACATAAAAGAGGTTGCTATTGATGCTTTGTCTCATAGGGTCATTCTTCATACAGAAGTAATCCTTGATGGCGTTAAGGAAGAATCAGTCATTCAAAGCGTATTAGATAGAGTTCAGGTACCTGTCACTGCGGGTGATGGCACCTACTATTCGGTTCCGGATTCCAGTGATACTGATGAGTTGGGCACCGAGACAATTTTCGACAACTCAGATCAAACTGGAAATACAGAAGTCGAAGCATGAGTATTCTCGAACGGTCCGCAACCACTCCTTTTTCTGGTCAGATAAACCAGGGCAGTGTGGTTTTGGCTGCTTCGACTATTTTACTCGTTGCGATCGGTGTCGCATTTGGTAGCTTCGAGTTCCTTTCAATGGCAGTAGTTCTGGCTTCAATGTACGTAATTGCAAATTTGCTTAGATCACCATCAGGCATTTCGGTTGAAAGGTTTATCCAGAAGAAATCAGTTTGGGTCGGAGATGAAATTGAAGTTGTGCTCAAACTAACTGTGAAAAGAGGGCTAGGTCCCGTTTTCATCAGATGTCCGATTCCCGAAGTTATGGAGCTTGCGGATGGAAGCAATTTATTCGGAATTTGGAAGGGTCGAAGGTCTAAGACCGTTGAATTAAAGTTTACGTTTCGTACCACAGTCAGAGGAGCCTTCACGCTAGAACCAGTTCGATGGGAGGCACATCATCCATTTAGATTCAGAACACCGTTTCACCAAACAGAAGGAGAATCTGTCGATATTGTGGTCCGTGCTGGGATCAACGAGATATCAAGAGTAACTAATGTGCGAGGATTGGCGGTCAGTCCCAACCCAATGATGGATATTTCTGTAGTAGGAAACCGAACAACCGAATTCAAAGAGATCCGCAAGTTCACTCCAGGAGACTCAATAAAATCAATTAATTGGAAGGCCACGGCTCGTAGATCATCTGGCAAGGTCATGACGAGTCAGGATATTTTGGTCAATGACTATGAACGCGAGGGTAAAAAAGCTATCTGGCTTTTTCTCGACACTAGTTCAGCTATGAGCGTTGGTAATACGTTGGTTAACCCACTTGAACATGGGATTGAAGCTGCTGGAGCATTGAGTTTCTATTACTTGAAAAGAGGCTATCAGGTTGGTGCTCACTTCAGTAACAAAAGGGCAAGGCTAATACATCCAGATTCTGGGCAATCACAATTACGAAAGATAAGTCGTGTGCTCGCAGAATTGTCAAGCGAGGAAGAAGAATACGATTTTCGCCGATCCGTTCAATTCTGCCGTCGCCAAATTTTGAGATATGTCCCAGAGTGTTTCTTAATAACTAGGCTTGATATTGAAGAATCGACTCAGGCTAATCAAATCCCTGCTGGACTTGACTCTCTGATCAGTGGTATTAAGGCCCTCACAGGATACGGATCACGGGGCCATCATTCCGTTAGGGTAAATATCGTCGCAATAGCAGGCTATGCCTATACTGCAAAGGCTGATGACGGCAATTCCGTTGCTCGTTTGATTCGTAATATAGAAACAAATTTGATCTCCCATCAAATCCGGCGGTATGGAGTCAACGTAATTCCATGGGATCCGACCAAGTCTAGGTTTTCAGATCTTTTGCTTGCTCATGCCATAAGTGGGCGTAGGTAAAAATGACACTACCTACAACAATAGCGCTGACTTTCATCTTGAGAATCGCTGCAGTTAGCGCTGCAGTCATAGCATTTGGATTGTCTGGCACTGGGATATGGATTGGAAACCAAATATCAGTTGAGCTGATCCCCGCTGGATATATAGGTGGGGCAATAGCCCTCATCGTGATGACTTTTGTTCTGGCCTTTAAGTGGACTTCTGCTTCTGCGACCAGAAACCTATCTCTAGCTGCTGCTGGAACGATCCTTCATTTTCCTGGGATTCTTCAAGAGTCTTCAGTGCCATGGTCTAATGTATTACCGTCCTTGACCACAGACTCATCTGTGACACAACCGATACTGATGATGACATTTTTAGTATTAATAGTGGCATGTATGTTGGGGTTGATTATCGACTCATCTCGAGAGGATGCTTCAGACCTCCGAGGAAGAGGGATGAGTGAAAAATTACTACTTACAATCGTTAACCAAACGATAATTCTGAAGGTCGGTACTTTACTTGCAGGGCTAGTAGTTATGACGGTTCTCAGCATAAGTTTCCGGTTACCGACAATACAATTTAGCTATTTTCCTCCTGCGATTTTGGCATTTGTTGGTGTGTTAGCAATAATCATAGCGATCGTGATTTATTTTCAATCTTCGTCTTTTGACAAAGTTCCAGACCAATCACCTTGATATAGCCGCAGTAAAATTGAGGCATAGGTACTGTTCTCAGTTTCATGCAAACTTCAGTAGTACCTATGTGTGCCAGGTTGTCTCAGGCTGTTTTTGTACGTTCGTTTGAACAACCAGCGCATAGGGTTAGGGCAGTCGGTCAATCTGATGAACAGACTATGTGCCATCTTTCGTGATGGTGAAATCACCGAACTGGGGAGGAGATGTTCAAGTATCAAACAGCAGGTTTACCCAAAACCCGTGCCAGCCAACTATGTATCAGCGTCCAGCTGCTTTATAGCTTTGTAGCCGTTCTCTCACCGAGCCATGCAAGCCGTCAATGGTATGAACTCTGAGATAAATGAAGATACCCCTAAGTACATAGCTACTACTGCAGGGCGGCGGCTTTAAAACCCCACTTGCCCCCGACATATTCAAACTGGTGCCAATTTGCCTTTGCATGAATCACGCTTGGCACTGCTGCTCCAAACGTATCGACCCAATCACATGTTTCGAAGATACTCCCACTAACGATTTCATCTGCTGTTATAACGCCTCGCTCAATTAGTAATCGAACGGCTGCGGCGCTGGAAGTTGCTTGATCAATATTGATATCTTGTGATTCGTTTGCCGCTACATTAGCAGCAGCAAACATCAATTGGATTCCATTCGTTGTGCCGTTTATCTGATCTTTAATCATGTATGAGAAATAATCAGCTGTACCCTCAGCAAGCCATCTACCTGCTTCGTGTTTTGCTTCAATGGCAGGCTGTTCTAATGGTTCATAATATCCACGTTCACTCACGCCTAAAGTCTGGCAACCATCCCATAAGGATTGCTGCAGCGTGTGGTAAATCTCGTGTACATAGATCCTTTGGACAAGGTCAGCGCTTTGGGTAGGGTTGGCTCCCACTATAGCGATGCGCGACTCCTTACATGGATACAGTGCAGTTGCTGCATCATAGCTCCCCTCGATCCAAACTCTCAGTCTCTGCTTGAGTTCTATATTTTCGTACGCTCTATAGCTGTTTTCATCGCATCCCGATGTATCTATCCATGTATCTACAGAGTCAGCCATTGCACTGAGTTCCGAAGAAGGCCTTGCCTCGGTGTACTTTGTAAATGGTGATCCTAATTCTCCGGTACTGCCAATTTCATTACCGATGGAATAAATGACGCCAAGAATATCTGGGGCCGGCACGCTTAGCTTAGAGACTGCTGCTTCAGTCCATGCTCGTATGTCGGCTGTTGAAAAGTCACTGGCACTCAGCGCGGTTATGGATGGAAGTTTTGGAGTGGGAGTTGCCGTTGGCTCTGGTACTGGAGTTACCGTTGGCTCTGGTAATGGAGCTACCGTTGGCTCTGGTACTGGAGCTACCGTTGGCTCTGGTACTGGAGCTACCGTTGGCGCTAGTACTGGAGTTACCGTTGGCTCTGGTAATGGAGTTGCCGTTGGCGCTGGTACTGGAGTTGCCGTTGGCGCTGGTACTGGAGTTGCCGTTGGCGCTGGTACTGGCGTTACCGTTGGCGCTGGTACGGGAGTTGCCGTTGGCGCTGGTACTGGCGTTACCGTTGGCTCTGGTAATGGAGTTGCCGTTGGCGTTGGTATTTCGGTCGCTCCCAGATCAGCTGTAGATGTCTTTCTAGAGACAACAGTGTTTTTTTGATCTGATGTTAGCGTCGCGCTAACTGCTTTATCGATAGCAGCCTGGTCTGAAGACGAACAGCCCACTGCAACTATTAGTAACAGCAGCGATATGAGTGTCAGTTCCCGTAACTTCAATATGCCGTCATTATAGCGCCCAAACGCATGTTCCTACGCGAACTTCGCCATAGCCACTCGTACCTGAATTCAGGCTGCTAACCAGTTCAATATTGACGATGTTGAGTTGTTGCTCTTCCTCGCGTTCGTATGCGTGAGGAACTCTGAGCAAAATAAATTGGGGAGTCCCACTACTACCCATGCCTCCACACCCCACAGCCTACCCCCCCTTCCAAACTGACATAACCACCAAGTCACTCGCCCGCGCGCACGATCTCCAGCGCAAAATAAGCATAATTCCTACTTAAACTGCCATTCCTGAGACACTCTGATACAGATCACCTGTGGTGGTTGTGGTGACTGGTCTCAGGACTCAGGATTCTGACTACCTGTGGCATAATTTCGGCATCTTGCTTGATACAAAAAGAAAATTAACTTTGTTAGCGATGAGTATGCTCGTAGTTACTCTATGGACTGGCTGTACATCGTCTGGTGACCAAGATTCAGTAATCGAGACGTCCGTTGCAAGAGGTATCAAACCCGCTCTTGCTTCCAAAGTTGAACCCACTGCGACAAATATGCCTACACCAATTCCCACACCAACGGTGCCACCAACCGAAGTACCTACTCCGATTGTAGTGCCTGCTCCTACTCTTGCACCTGCTCCAACATTAGTTCCCACAGCCACTCCAGTTCCCACAGCCACTCCAGTTCCCACAGCCACTCCAGCTACAACCCCAACCGGTGTACCAACTCCTACTTTTACTCCGACACCTATACCTTCATCTACACCAAGATTAAGACCCACTTCTACACCTACTCTCACCCCTACACTAGTTCCAATACCCGCTCTATCAGAACATGCCATTTTTGATCGGCCTGACGATACTCCTGACCGAAATCAAATTCACTTCGTCTACGCGATAGCCAGTGACGTCACCGACGCTGAATATGACATTAATGGAACAATCGCCGAATCTGCCGCAGCGATAAACGATTGGCTTGTGCTAAACGGGTCCTCTCCTTTCGCTTATGACACGTATAAAGGCGAGCTTGACGTCACTTTTGTGAGATTAAAACGAACTGCAGGAGAATACAGAAGCAAACGAGCAGATATGCACTTTACTCTAAGTCAAGATCTAGCAAATATTGGTCTGAGAGATCCTACTAAGTTGTATGCCGTTTATTTTCAGGGCTCTCATGTATTTGGATCTCCTGGGGCTTGTGGAGAGGCCGGATCAAGGTATGCCATAACGTATGTAACGAATCCTTGTTCATCGGAAATTCATGCGAAAAACGAAACCGGACATCTATCAACCACAAGTTCGATAATGGTCCATGAATTGTTGCACGGACTCGGGGCCGTCCCAGAATGTGCCCCGAACTGGGGATCACAAGGGCATACCAACTCTCCCAACTATGACCTAATGGCACAAAACTCCTCAGTCACGTATCGAGCCCAAGGATACTCTGTCCTTGATCCAGGAAGGGATGACTATTTTGGACACGGACGAAGCGATTGTGACGATATAGCGAACAGCGTTTTTCTCAATCCTCTACCGGAAGGATGGATCGAATCACCAACTGGATTAGATCTGAGACTATTTTCGATATCCGTTGATTCAACAGGAACCACACATGGGGTCGGAGTTATCGTGTGGGTAAATCCCGATGACGTCGAGGAAATTTACTACGAATTTATTAGGTACCAAATAACATCCACAGGCAAACTCATATCTTTTGATCCGACCTCAAAGCGTCTCGAAGCTATTCACGCCACTCAAAATGACACGATCCTTATAGGTGGATGGGATGATGATTCTTCTATTTTAGGTACCGCTGAGAATGATTCTGTTGACTGGTGGTCTGTGCCACGTTCGGCATTAAATAATGGCGTTATACAGTCGATATCTTCATCCACCAATTATATTTTCGCTGCATCTGTCAACAGTGTTGCCAAGTTCGATCATAACGGTCGATGGTTATCAAGCTGGGATGTCACCGATACAGTTGGTGGCATACGCTCAATCTCAACTAATTCAGATGGTGATATTTTTCTAGGTTCGGAAACGGGAATTCATCAGTTTTCCGATCAAGGTGAGTATCTGGGTGCCATCGACTCAGGAATTACAGGTTGGCAACAAGTGAGCATTGACCGCGATGACAATATGTATGTCATCGGCGAACCTAAGGAAGCGACCGTTTATATGGACCAATACAACAAAACGGCTCTGAAAGTAGTTGAAAATGCAAGAACACCAATAATCGTCCTAGATAAAACTGGTCAACAGGTCGAAAAAATTGGCACTTGGGGTTTATACGGCACTCAATTACTAGGTCCAACCGACATTAGTGTGGGAGCGAACGGAGAAGTAGTGGTACTAGACGAAAATTGTAACCAAACACGCTGCACTTTCGTGCAACTTAGATAGCAATATCTTGATCTTTTGGGAACCCAAGCTGGTCAACACAACTTGAAATAAGGTTCTATGTATACCGTTAGGTAACAATAAATCTCAGCACCCTGACCCCCACTTACCTATATAAATAATAGTGCTTACGGGTATCGGCGGGGGTGTTGCCAGTAGGTACGACAGACGACCAAATCAGCGAATTAAATCGTGCTATTGGTGTAAAACTGGTGTAACTACGCGAAAAGCTCCTGCATTTCTGCGAGGGTTTCTCTAGTTCAATTTCAGTTTGGTGGAGCTTGAATATCTCGAACCCTCTACCTCCTGCTTGCAAAGCACGTTGGTCGCAATCGCAAAACAAGCATTCGTATTGCATATGAGTTGCGGACTTCGAGGGAATTCAGGAAGATTGCGCATTCAGGCAACAATCACGTGCGAAGGGATAAGTCTTGGCGAAATTACATGTGCTGGGATCAGGCGGACCGAGACCGATAAAGGCGCGATTTGGATCCTCACACATCGTCGATGTTGGGGGCAGGAAGATCATGTTCGATTGTGGTCCAGCAACTACATACAAAATGGCGCAGACCGGCCTGCATCCGCTAGACATCGACTATCTGTTCTTCACGCACCACCACTTCGACCACGACGTTGACTATCCATGTTTCATGATGACCCGCTGGGATGAAAGCGTCGGAAAAGAACAGCCATTGCGAGCATTCGGTCCGAACAACACAGAGTCAATTACTGAAAGGCTGATAGGAGAAAAAGGTGCTTTCGCATACGACATCAACGCTCGCACCAACCATCCGCTTAGCAAATCTACGTATCAAAAACGGGGCGGAATTCTGCCAAGGCCGCGGATGAACGTCATTGCAAAAGATGTCGACCCAGGAACAGTTTTTACGGGGAATGATTTCGAGATTACTGCTGCCCCTGCAGAGCATGTCGAGCCGTATCACGATTCTCTGGCATACCGTCTCGATACCTCAGAAGGCTCGATCGTATTCACCGGTGATACCGAGCCATGCGAACGGATCGTTGAATTGGCTCGTGGCGCTGATGCACTCGTTTCAATGTGTGGCAACTTC
The DNA here is from genome assembly GCA_905614375.1 of uncultured Dehalococcoidales bacterium. The sequence goes on from CAJQSP010000004.1 coordinate 25,544, forward strand.
GAATCGGTATACGACGCACGGCCAAACGATATCGGCCAAACCGGAACACTTGGTGCCGCCGAGATGGCAGCCGAGGCTGGGGTGAAAGAGTTATTTCTGGTTCACGTTGGTCCAGATCTTTCAGCGCCAGAAAACCGTGAGCGTGGAATCGCTGAAGTGAAGACCGTGTTCGATGGTGAAGTTACGCTGACAGATGAACTACAAACATACGACTGGCAGAAGCACGATCACAGCCACGACGACCCGGCATCTGGTCCTGAAGTACATCCACACATACATCGTCACTAAGCGTTGATTTCAGATTGCTAGCTGTTCGTAAGCTCTGAAACCACTCGCTTGGCGCTTAGCACAGCCGACTCAAGACCAGAGTTCTCGGTGTAATCACCACAGTAGTGGATGTTGTCGTGCGGGGCTCGGATGTCGTCAATTTGATCCAACCTGCCCACACGCCATGGACAGATAGCGTGCGGCCAGTGCTTAAGCGCACGATCGAGAACGCGCCCACGGGCGGACGGAAAAATCTCAAACAGATCTTTTTCAAATTCGTCCAACGCTTCATCATCTGACATTTTCTGAAGCGTTTGTGAACCGTCGTCTCCCGCATAAAGCCTAATTAGCCCACGACCGTCTTTCCTCTTAATATCATCGGTGAAGGTGAATGTAGGGTCTCCGATTCCGATGGTTTTCATACCAACCACAGGTACTCGCCATACCCCGTCACCAAAGAATTCCTCAGAAGGCCTGTCGACTAAAAATGCAGCCGAAGACATGGATCCATACTCACACTGCTCCAAGACCACTCGTTTAAAGTCGGGGAGATCCTGTACAACACCTAGGGCCAATGGACCTGGAACCGCCATCACACACTTATTGGCTTGAACGGTGTGTAACGTCCCATTTTTCTCATATCTGACTGTCGCTCCGCTGCCGGTCGAAACAACCTCGATGACAGCCGCACCAGTTTCTACTTTCGCTTTGGTTCTTTCGGCAAGTGTTCGAGTGAGCTGTACTGTTCCGCCTTCGACAAAGAACTCGTCGGCGGCATGGTGCAGGAACGTGTTTACTGGCTGAAACGCCGCTACTTCTGCTGCACCTAGAGTGCTGGAAGACTTGGCGACCGAATCCCAGAAAGCTTTCACGGCCGGATGCCGAATGCTCAATCGTTCAACAAGGGTTTTCTCGGAAAGTTCCTGCAATTTTTGATCATCTGAACGTGGTGATTTATCTACGATCCCGCTGTAGCGAGATCGCATTCTGATGATTACGAACGCCATCTTGAGTTTTTCAAACAGCGGAATCGGCAATCCTAATAGGAACCAAAAATCCGACGAGCCGGTTACGAACTTGCCTTTCATGTAAGTCGACGTCTTTGTCTTGTCGATTAAAGTGCGAGTCACACCCAATTCATCAGCCAATTTCGCAACATTCGTCTCGCCACCCGGAATCATCTGAGCGCCCTGATTGAAAACGTAGGACCCCATGTTCGTAGATAGCGTTCGCCCTCCGCACATATCCTCTTTCTCAAGTAGCAAAACATTCTGATTGCCGAGCTGATATGCGACTGTCAAACCCGCGATTCCGCCCCCGACGATTACCACGTCATAGGTTTCTGAGGTGTTTGGCTGAGAGGTCATATCAACGATCCGTTTTTGGTTGGCGAGCTGCCCTTACGCGGTGAAGCCCTCGCAAGTATGCGAGCGCTTCCAATTTATACCCTATGAAGCAGGATATGAGGATCGAACTTGCGATGCTTTGCCGTGACCTGATCGTAAGTAGAAATAGTTCAAAATCCACGCGTGCTCATCAAACTAATTCGTGCTGATACCGGCGCTGACATTTAACTAGAGAAGCCCTCGCAGAAATGCGGGGGCTTTTCGCGTAGTTACTCCAATAGCACGATTTAATTCGCTGTTTCGTGCTGGTGTCGTACTTACTGGCAACACCTACCGCCGATACCGACAAGCACTGATTGTTTATATAGATGGTGGGTGTCAGGGTGCTGAGTGTTCCCTTGTATGGTTCAATCGCTTGTCCATGCTCTGAACTGGCACTAAGATTGACCGGAATCAACTGGGGGGGAGAAAAGATTCAATAATGACGTACGACACAGTGATCGTAGGAGCGGGTTCGGCGGGGGGCGTACTGGCTGCCAGATTGTCTGAAGACCCGGGGCACAGCGTCCTGTTACTTGAGCCAGGCCCAGACTATCCCGACATCAACACAATGCCACCGGGATTGAGGTCAGGCCGCGGCGTCGTGAATGATGAGTCCAGTGATGAGCATGACTGGAACTACACGGCAAAAGGCACCGATCTTTCCGGTCCAATAATTTTGCCGAGAGGTCGTGCTGTCGGAGGTTCTTCAGCTATCAACGGTCAAATCTTTCTGCGAGGCGTACCTGAAGACTACGACTCCTGGGCAAAGGCAGGCCTGGACCAATGGTCATATCAGAAGTTGCTTTCGGCATTCCGTCGATCGGAAAATGATCTCGACTTTGGAGGCGATTTTCACGGCAGCAACGGCCCAATCGGTTGCTTACGGCCGAAACGAGATGCCTGGCTGCCAGCTCAAACAGCGTTCTATAAAGCCTGCCGCGCGGCAGGCTTTTCTGACTGTCCCGATCATAATTTACCCGATTCCACCGGTGTGGGTCCGTTGGCATTCAACAATGTCGACAATGTTCGAATAAGTACGGCGGTGGGGTACCTATCCGACACCCGGCATCGATTGAATATGACAATAAGAGCCGGTTGCCGGGTACACAGGATCATCATCGAAAACAGGCGCGCTGTTGGTGTGGTTGTGGAGTCCGGCGGGGAGATGTTCGAGATTCGCGCTGGCGAAGTGATTGTGTCGGCAGGCGCGGTTGTTTCACCCCAGCTTTTGATGCTTTCGGGAATTGGCCCCGCAGGTCATCTGGAAGGACACGGAATCAAGGTTGTTGCCGATGTCCCGGGCGTTGGCCGAAATCTTCAGGATCATCCAAAGGTGTTCGTTGTTTGGAGTACTGTTCCCGACTTCGAATATCACTTAGACCGAAAACGCCTGCAATTAGCGTTGAGGTATACGGCTAGCGAGTCGCACGAACGAAATGACATGGCCGTGTACATGGATTCCATCAGTACGGGCCGACTGGATCGGGGTGGAGACGCGAAGAAACCAATAGGTGTAGAGATGAACCTTGTGCTACATAGCGCGGACAGCCGTGGCGAAATCAGGTTGAATTCGACCGATGTGACAGATCAACCATTAATCGATTTCAATTACATGGCCGAGCCGCGAGACCTTGAGCGTATGCGAGATGGAGTGCGCAAACTGGTCATAATCGGTGAACGACCAGAATTCCGAATGATTGCTGACGAGATGATTCAACCGACTGCAGATATCGTCGACATTGATCAGGGACTTGATGAGTGGATTCGCAGAGAGGTCGTAACCGGTCACCATATTTCATCTTCAAACATGATGGGAGTGGAATCCAACCCATCAGCAGTTGTCGATCAATACGGGGTAGTGCGTGGTGTAGCGGGATTAAGAGTGATCGATGCCTCGATCATGCCGACATGCGTGAGAGCCAACATTAACGCCACTGTGATAGCAATGGCAGAACGGATGGCGGAGCTGATAATGAATTAACTTTCGATTTTCGAGTGCATCGCATTGGGCGATCAACGCACTGCCCCAAGATTGAGGCGACTGTTCCAATACTGTTCCAACGGACTATTAGAAAACCTCTGATAACGTCTGGTGCAGGTTTCAACGGTCACCAATCGTGATGGTGAAGTCGCCGAAGCCCGGAGCCTGTGCAGCTGCATTCACTGTCGGCTTCCCGAAGCCACGATCAGCTAGCCAAGTAGCAGCGTCCACGTGTTCTTTGGAGATTTCACCGTACGCATGTCGTTGTCACGTAGGATCGCGTAGTCTAGTATCTGATTATGCGCAATATTAAATTCTTATTACTTCTCATCGTTATAGCTGCGATATCAATACCAGTTGTCGCCTGTGGATCGTCTACCGGCGATGAATCCGTTTCGGATTCGGTCGTTGAGCCGGAAATTGACGCCGTACAAATGACGCTTCCAGACAGCGTTTTCACTGTCGACGATGTAGCTGCTGTGGGATGGAAAAAATCTAAAGAACTTTCTTCTGAAACACTTCCTGGTGCGACGAGCGTTTGGTACGGCTTCTACAACCAACGAGACGTCGAAGTTCGAATTTATGAATCACACGAAACCGCTAAAAATGCAGGGATAGGCCCGGCTGACAAGGTTACGGGTCGGGGGAAGCCTGATAGGACGGGCGAAGGAGCAGGATTCGTTTCTACCCGCATGAGTTATTCTACTTATGCAATTGTCGGGAATCTCATTTTAATGTGCGAGCTTGATATCGAAGATTGCCAAGGCTTGCTCGACGGTATCGGGCGATAAAAATTCGGTTTCGTTCATACGCTAATCGCTTCAATCTAAGGAGTCGATATCCTTGATACTGAACATCGGTCGACTGGGTTCAGCAGGAAGTGGCTTAAGGTTGATCGGGTTGCCCATGATGTCGTGGTCACTGATCTTGATAGTAAACGCGGTCGGTCGTTAGTCGGCTTCTAGTTTAGGTCTCAGCACTGTGAGCCCCAAATCCCTATCTAACAAAGGGGAAAGGGGCTATCGGCGGGAGGTCTGGACAAAGGTGTGGGCGACCCTCGAACAGCGAATTATTCGGTGCTATTGGAGTAACTACGCGAAAACCCCCTGCATTTCTGCAGAAATGCTATATTTAAGGAGTAGTTTGAACTGTTTTCAGTTCTGCTCTGCGGGGGTAGCTCAGCTGGCAGAGCATCTGCCTTCCAAGCAGAATGTCGCGAGTTCGAATCTCGTCCCCCGCTCCATACGTAAATTGAACTAGAGAAGCCCTCGCAGAAATGCGGGGGCTTTTCTGTTAGTTACAGTGAAGTTACAGTAATAGCACCGAATAATTCGCTGTTTCGGTCGGCTGTCGTACTTGCTGGCAACACCTACCGCCGATAGACACAAGCACCATTGTTCAAATAGATAGTGGGTGCCAGGGTGCTGAGACGTTAGTGAAGGGAGTGTCCCTGATTTGAATTACGTTGTCGTGTGTGAGTGTCATTACTTAGGTAAGAACCACGTCCACCAAGACCTGTAAATAGCCCAGATGATTAACCCTAAAAGCCCAATAATTATGATGGGTTCCCTAAGATCGAATAGTTGAATCGATAACATGATTATTACTACAGCGACCTGAACCCCGAGACATTGGCCTGGACCACCCCTAATTATGTGTCCAGCACCTACACCGGGCGACGGCCATCGAAGTCGAAAAGCGACTACCCACAACATTATCCCTGAAATCATAGCCAATACTTGGTAAAGCAAATCTTCTTCAGGGTCGATGCCATCAATAATTCCAAAAAATGGAAAAGAAAAGAAAATGAATGCTGGTACGGTCAGAATATGTGCCATTGTCTAATCTTCTTTCCTCTTGGTTGATGGTTTTTGAGCATCATACAGTAGACAAAGGATATCGACCATTTGGCGTAAAACTGAGGTGTCCATATCGTGTCCGGAACCGTTGCGCCGATACCCGCACCGTACTAATACAAACAGTAGGTGGGTGTCAGGGTGCTGAGTCCAGTCACCACAACCACAACTTGCTCACGAATACGCAGTCGAGGCACAGCAACAACTCAAGTTCGCCAGTACGATCAAAATGATCTAAGGTGGGCCAGATCATAAAAATATTTAGGAGGAGAAGCAAATGAGCGCACCGTATAAGCCCAACGATCCGGATGGTAAGTTCTGTAAAGACTGTGGCGAAAAGATTAAAACAGCTGCAGAAATATGCCCTCATTGTGGCGTCCGCCAGATGTCTGTCCCCGAAAATATTAACGCTAGTCCTAAGTCATTTGTTGCTGCACTGATTTTGGTTGTGCTGCTGGGAGGATTAGGTGTTCATAGGTTCTATGTCGGAAAACCTGTTACCGGTATTCTCATAATTTTGACATTCTTTGGATTTTTCGGCATTTGGCCTTTAATTGATCTGATACTGATAGCGACTGGTAACTTCAAGGACAGTAATGGATTGAAAATAAGCCATTCGGGTGTAGCAGCGGCGTCTGAGCCTGTGCTGCCTGCGAATGCAGAGCCACTGTCTGAGCAGTCCCCCCGCAAAAGTGGTAACCAATTGAAAGTACTCGGATACGCGATTGCACTCGTCGTCTTGGCGGGACTGGTCGGGTTGCTCGTTTTTGACGCCATAAATGGAGGTCTCGAAGATGATGGCATTGGGTCCTCATCCAATGTAAATACGTCTTCCCAACCTAAGCTGACTCAAACTTCAACTCCTGTGACTCCTACAGAAGTCCCTGTTGCCCAATATGAGGGTTGTGACGGATTATCTGATTTGATAGAACGTGTCAAAACCGACGGTATGGGAAAATTGGGGCTTTACAGTGTAGTCAACGTAGGCGATGAAGATATTTGTAACAACACAATCAAACAAATGAATAAGCCAGAGCTTTTAAAGGACTAACGACGCACGCTGTTGATCGAAAAGGTTCTGACAGAACCGGTTAGAAAGCCGTAAGAATAAGCAATGAGTCAGACGGATATAGATATCAATACAAATACGGAATGAACTCAGGAAATGGTCTGTTAGGTAACGTCTGAAACGGGGAGTATCTAACTTCCAAGCAGAATGTCGCGAGTTCGAATCTCGTCCCCCGCTCCAAACTGAAATCAAACTGAAGAAGCCCTTGCAGAAATGCAGGGGCTTTTCGCGAAGTTTCAGCAAAGTTTCAGCAACAGACCTAATTAAATGCCTTACTAATGGTCGCTTTGGTCACCCCTCAACGCACGCGCGCGGGTCAGGGAGAGAGGTGTTAGAGGTGACTGGTTGCTGTCCGCTTCGTGTCCGGACAAGCCATGAGGTCTCACTGAGGCTGTCATCAAGAGACCGTATGTAAAGGGTCGCCGATACTCGCTCCGCACATTACAGATTAGCGGTCGCTACGAAGTCTTGGAATAAATCCCCAAAGAGGAAACCAAAAGCGCCAAGTAAGCAACATTTAGAATGGCTGAATCCGGGCTAACCACATACATCACCACGCCTATAACCGATCCGACTACAAGGATGCCGGACACGACTTGAATGAGAGATTTGTTTTCAGTTGTTTGATATTGAGTCTCAAGGAATATATCGACTCCGATAATGCATAGGGCGATGAATATGAACATTGAACCAATCACATCAAGCGCATCAGCAGAGTTGTGCAGAATCATAGCCCCCTGAGAAGAGTCGGAACCAGACCCGAGAGCTAAGGCCCCCGATGTGATACCTAGTACCAATCCAGGTAACAGCAGAAATCTGGCAAGTTCCGTCCTAGCACCACCTCCGCCCAAGGATGCGGCAACCGATCGCCATCCCAAAACCATAGCGGTAAAGCCAATAAGCATCAGTGAGAAGAAAATCTTTGCCACATTGTAGTTATCAGATATTGCGGCAATTTCAGAATTACTTTTGATTACGCCCCACAGACCTAATTGGCTCTCGCTTAATGGGCGGTCTAGGACAAAGTAATAAAAAAGGGCCCATCCAAGAATGGACAAGCTACCAAGGAGCAGGAACCCGGTACTCTTTTCAATTTTCATAAGCGACGTACTCCAGAATAATATTTATGTTGGGTATATCTAATTAGTTGCTTTGACTTCATCTCTAAAAGGCTTTTTACGGATTAATCGTATATTACATCAGAATTATCCGAAGTACTGCATGCCCATCTCACGGGTAGATGGTTGCTTCACTTGCTTAGCCGCAATGAAGTCGGTTCTCGCGAAGAATTTCAATTATTTGTTGACCAGGGTGATAATTTCATATTCGGTTACAAGTTGAACCGTGCGATGCAACGAATTGAAAGCGGTGACCTGCCTGATTGGGCATACGATTACTTCGTCGACCCTCCCGATGAGGAACACGCGATGGTGGGCTGTACAGCCGACTTCTACACCGGGAACAATCCGTCCTTCTGGTTTCGATTCGGTCCTAACATCTGCACGAGCCAAATGACCTCGTGGCTTCGGGATGGCGGAACCGAGTCATGGACTGAATGGCTAATCAATACCCCTAATAATTAGTTGATTCGAGTTCGAGTAGCTATGGCGAAGTTCGCGTAGTCGGTTGCTAACATGCAGCTCAATATTCACGTCGTCACAAAGGATTGGTCAATATGAACCCGGAATTGGTCAATAAAAATCATGTTCTACAAGCGATAACTGAATTTGACCGCCTTGGTCGTGATGCATTCTTGAAAAAGTACGACTTTGGTAAATCGAAGCAGTACCTGTTGTTACATAAGGAAAAAACCTACGACTCCAAACCGATATATGGAGTCGCTCACGGGTTTGCAACCGGTCAGTTCTTGACCCACAAGGATTTCAGTGGCGGTATAGCTGCGGCAGCAGGATATTTACAAAATATCGGATTTGAAATTTCTAAGGAACGCTCAAACACAATTACTCCCTCAGCCCCATCACATACGCGCAATCAAAAGTGGTCTCGTGAGGAAGTAATCTTGGCCTTAGACGTCTATATGCGATACGGACCAATAGGTGAGAAGCATCCAGCGTTACAAGGTCTTTCTACTACGCTTCGCAAAAGGACCGATTTAACCAAGGTAGCGTCTCCAGAGAAATACAGAAATTTCAACGGAGCTAAAATGAAACTTGCGAATTTTTTGCGTCTTGACCCCGGATACGAAGGTGTTGGGCTAAAACGTGGCGGGCAACTTGAAGAAGAGATATGGAATGAATTCGCAGGCGACCAAGAGAGACTCTCAATACTTGCTTCGCAATTGCGGTCCAAGCCGAATAAATCTTCCCAACTTTCTGATGATAACCGCTCGGTACGAATCACCGACGTTGAGCAGGTTCATACCCCTGAATATTCGGTAATCGGTTCAAGTGACGAGAAAATTGCTACTCGTCGAGAACAAAAAATGGTTCTGGGATTTAGAGACTATCTCTCAAGTAAAGGACATGTGGTCAAACAACATGTTTATGGAAATGGTCAATCGGCAATGCGATGCGATCTTTTCGACGAAACATCAAGGGTGCTTTACGAGGCCAAAGGCACTAGCCATCGGATGAGTATTCGATTGGCTATCGGGCAGTTATTTGATTATCGAAGGTTTGAAGATAAAGAACCTCGGCTGGCGATTCTAATCCCAGGTCGCCCGAACGATGAAATTGTTGACCTATGCAATGCACTAACTATCGAAATAGTTTGGCCTGTTGGAGATTCCTTCACATCAACCAATAATTCAATATGACCTCTATCCACTCCAACCCACCTGAGAACAGGGACGAAACAGGTCGCTTCCTAGCAGGAAAAAGCGGTAACCCCGGCGGGCGTCCCGTGGGCTTCCACAACTACATCAGGTAGAGTGCCGGCAGCAGATGCTGAGGAAGTAGCTTTTGATAAGTAAGCCAAAGGAGTATGAATATGGTCGGAGTGATTAGTTGCCCGAGCTGCAACTCCAATGTGTCGATTGGCAACACTTCATGCTGGAAGTGCGGACACGAATTTGCGACATCCGATCGTCAAATTGCCTATCAAAAAGCTAATGGTTTTGAATCCATATTTGGATTCAATGGTCGTTTGAACCGAAAAGGATTCCTTCTCCGAGAAGCCATCTCCCTTAGTTTCCTTTTCGTGAGTTTGATTATCGCTATCATTGCAGTAGAAGAATTTATTTGGTTGGGATTGTCAGTGCATGCCCTTATTACTGTGTCTGCTTCAGTGCGGCGTCTACACGACTGCGACCAGTCCGGTTGGATAGCTTTGTTCTATCTGACGGGGATTGGCTGGTTGTTGGTTTTTTGGTGCGCTATCAGACCAGGAGATGGAATGCCGAATAAGTACGGACATAACCCAGATGGTGTTGAGGTTAGTTTGTAGTGTCACCAACAAAGAGCGCATGGACGCGCTGCTACATGGCTTGCAGACCGTGGCTTTGGTAAGCCGACAGTGAATGCTGGCGCACAGGCTCCGGGCATCGGCGACTTCACCATCGTCATTGGTGACCATGACGCAAGAGGCAACCCGATCAACAATATGTCCAGAGATTGAGGCTGGTTGACCCTAAGTTGACCCAACGGACTATTAGAAAACCTCTGGTAACGTCTGGTGCAGGTTTCAACGGTCACCAATACGGAATGAACTCAGAAAATGGTCTGTCTGGTAACGTCTGAAACGGGGAGCATTTAACTTCCAAGCAGAATGTCGCGAGTTCGAATCTCGTCCCCCGCTCCATACGTAAATTGAACTAGAGAAGCCCTCGCAGAAATGCGGGGGCTTTTCTATTAACTGTTCCAATAGCGCGATTTAAGTCGGCTTCTAGAAGTACTGAGAAGACCTACCGGCGATACCCATGCACTCCTTGTTTATATGAATGTAGGTGGTCAGAGTGCTGAGTTTAATCCACGTCAACTATTTCATTAGCGACTACAAACTCTGACCATGAAAGTTGTTCCTCGAAACCCGTGGTCACCACTTATAGATCTTGATTAAGGGATATTCAAGAACACCCAGTTATCGGTCCCAGCTTGCCAAATATTGAATGAAAGTTCATCCCCCTCAGCAATGAATTTTCCTCCCCCATTATCAGGGTGGCAGGAAATAGGATTGCTTTCTCTTTCTTCTCTCGGAATCGTCATCTGGGCGCGTGAGACGACTCCTCTATCTTCATATTCTGAAAAGATCTTGTCACTAATTACATCGAAGAAAGAAATGTATTTCACTTTGCCATCGCCCAATATCAGCCATGTAACGATTTCTGCCTGACCGTAAGGACGCCCAACATAACCTATATGTTGTCCAGCTTCGACTGAGGCCCCTTTCCTCAAATCTTCAAGTAAGTCGACGTGCATGAACGAGAAATTCATGTTGGAGATTTCGTCAGAAATAATAGTGAACTGATATTCATTCTGTCCTAGCATGAATTCATTGGTCATTATGTCTCGCAGTTCACCAGCCACTGGTGAGTAGTACCTCATGTTGCCTTTGGTGTCATAGTCGCCAAACGCCTGAGTTGTCTTTTGAGCATATGTGTATGAATCAAAATAATGCTTCATACTTCGGCATGAATTGAAATCAGGATCATGCTCTTCATCGCCAAAGGTGTAATCATGACCATACGCCGAACGTAATTTAGTAATCTTTATTACCGAATCCAAATCAATGAAATTGCTCGTAGCGATCTTGGGAGGATTAACCGGATCAATGAATGGAATGTTTTTATTACCTTGGGGTAAAGAATGCTGTTCATTGTTTAGGGCTTCCCCGCCACCAGATTCTCCACTAATACCAAGGAATGCCTGTAAAAATTCTATAGTTATGCAATCAGAAGGAGTTAGCCAGTATTCTGTTGGACTCGCGCAGCTCCCAGACATATAGCCAATATCACTATTAGCAAGCACAGAAATCGCTAAATCCAATTCCGGAAAATATGCAAGAGACGATGAGGTACCACTGCCTCCTCCCGGGTGTCCGTAGGAGGTGATGACTGTTCCATCGCTAAGAACAAAGTTCCTTTTTGCAGCGTGAAATCCGTAATTCTGTTGTGCCCCTGCAAGTATCACGGGGTCCTCAGAGAATGAATTCAATAATGTCGCTCGCACGGTGGGGTTTACCGCCGAACCATTCTGGCTAAAAAGTTCATAACTCCATCTGGCCATATTTTCAGATGTTGAAACTATTCCAGCCCCGGCCCAAGACAATCGTCCATCCGCTTCGACAAAATTGTGACCGCCCCAGATCGGTACCTTTGTCAGATCTCCAAAACCTGCACCACCACCATAATTAGATCGTTCAGCATACGGATGAGCAATTCGTGAAGGGGCGTGGACTACTGGAAGTAAGCTCGCTTGAACCTCAATCGGGTCAAGTAGTTCAGTTCGATAGAGTGTATAAAGATCCTGTCCGCTTAGATGTTCGGCAATCATTCCTAGCAAAAAAGAATTCACGATACCGTTGTATTCAAATTTCCCTGGAGCATTTGGAGGATCTTTTACGAGTGTCAGGGTGTCAGACGGTTTCCAATCAACTGAGGTTTGGATCATGAAAGACTCAACTTTGCTACCTGAATCCTCTGAGATACCTGAAGTCATCGATAACAAATCGAATACCGTTGAGTCCGGGATGATCGATTTATCTAGAGTTTCATAATCAGGATGGTTCGATAACAACACAGACACTCGATCAGTGAGTTTGTAAGTGCCTGCTTGTATTTGAGAAAGTACAAGTGCTGATAAAAAAGTTTTTGAACTGCTCTTGACTCCGATTGGCGTGCTTGGCTCCATAGGTACGCCCTCTTTTGCGTAACCGAGTGCCTGCGACCAAATTGCACCATCTTGATAAACAGCTAAAGACATTCCTGCCTTCTGAGCTAGCGCTGTGAATTCTTCTGCGAATATTTTCGATAGTTGAACTTCTAATTGATTTGGAAAATTCCCCAAGGCCCCCAGTTGGTTGAATGCTATAGCTTTAGACGGTTCATAGTCGTATCTGATTTTTGCCGGTAATTCTGGCTCTTGAGTCGGTACATTAGTAGCGGTTGGGTCTGGAGTCGGTACAGAAGAAGTAGTTGGTTTTGGGGCCGGCGTGGGTACTGCCGTCGGCTCTGGTCTTGGCGTAGGGACAGAAGTTGGTAGTGCTGTCGCCTCTGGAGTAGGAGTATCTGTCGGAACCGGCGTCCGAGTAGCCGTAGGAGTAGATGCAGGTACGGTTGCTGGTTGAGTAGATGCAGGTACGGTTGCTGGTTGAGTTGATGCAGGTACGGTCGCTGGTTGAGTTGATGCTATTGTTGGGCTAATTGCTTTATTGATAGCAGCCTGATCTGAAGACGAGCAACCAACTGTCTGGACTGCAAATAGAGATATGACGAGTAGTACAACCGTTCGCTCTAGCATATGATCCTCCAGCGTTTGTAATTACTGAGATTATGATATCGACCTCAGGCACCGATATAGCCACGGCACTAAGATAAATCAGTAGGTAGGTATCAGGGTGTTGACGTTGAAGAAGTTACAACATTTAACGAGATTACAGTTTTGTACTCGAAACATAGCTGTGAGATCTATAGACCGATCACACCGACGACGATGACATCTTTGACGAGATTGCGAAGCAATTTCGCTATGTAGCTCGAATTAGACTAGGTTGGCGTTGATGTAATCCCAGTTGATATCCATTCCTAGGCCAGGACCAGTCGGTAAAATCACGTTTCCATCGTCATCGAGTGGATCACAGATGGCATTGAGGTACGGTGCCGGTATTTCGTAGTCGAAGTCGGGACGTAGCAGCCCTCGCTCGAAGTACTCACAAACGGCTTCTGTTGTTGCACCGAGAATCTGGCTGTTCGCCCAGCCGCCACCGTGCATCTCGCATTTGATTCCGTATGCCTGAGCGATAGCGACCATTTTCTGGCAGGCAGTAATCCCACCAAAGTTGTGGTCGATTCTGAGCATGTCGGAACCCTTCTGTAGAATCCATTCAGCCCGAGTGAAAACGCCGCCCGGAATGTGTTCTGGGGCGAGGATCGCTATGTCGAGCTCTTCGGTGAGACGTCGATACGATTCCGACCGTGTTTCGATCATCGGGTGTTCCAGCCAGTAATAGTCGAGTTTCTCGAGTTCTCGGCCTACCAAGATCGACTCTTCGAGGGTGTAGACCCCGAACGGATCGAGCATCAAAACCATGTCGTCTCCCACGGCTTCTCGAACGGCGCGGCAAATCTCGATGTCTTCCCTCGGGAAACCCGGTTGCTGCGGTGCGGGTTCCCGTTTGTACGGATCCCAGCAGATGTTCGCGTGAACTTTGTAAGCCTTGTAGCCCTGCTTCTTCGCCTCAATCGCATGCTCTGCGTATACGTCGGGTTCGCCTAAGTTCGGGAACGTGCTCGCATATGCCTTCACCTTTTTGCGAGCACCGCCCAAGATGACGCTCACAGGCAAGTCAACCGATCTTCCAAACAGATCCCACAATGCGCTATCTACAATTCCCATCTGGTGCTCGGGAAGACTGTGATTGAACGTCACCAACTGGTCCATCCAATTCCACAGCTTCTCTCGTTCGAGAGGATTTTCACCAAGAATCATCGGCTTGATGATATTGTCGATAACCTGCTCATCGCCGCCGAGCATGTAACCTTCAACACCGTCGTCGGTCGATATTTTTGTGATGGTCTCGGTCGTATCGCGAACTTCACCCCAGCGACCGTAGCCCCATTTTGTGGGATGGTGCTGTGTAGTGGTTCGAAAGCGGATCACTTCGATATTTGAGATCTTCACGATGTCGTCCAGTCGATTGTGTGGAATGCCTTGCTCACCAGCAGATAATCGCGCCGTGAGCATGGAGTGGTCGAGCATACCTCAGTGAATGTGTAGTTGCTATCCCACCAACTTTTAGAACAGCTAACAATAGGTATGCATGGCTTAACAGTGTTCAAGTTGTTGGAGCTGGCGAGGAAGATATAGCTGCAGCAAAGTTGTTGTACAGACTGTATAAGGTCAAATTGACTTCCGAGCCAGATCTTCTTTGAACACCAATCTCGATTCAAACTTAGAAGCCCTCGTAGAAATGCGGGGGCTTTTCGCGTAGTTACCCCACCACAACTGTCGCGATTGAATAAGTTGAATATAGTAAAGTGATGATCGTATTCAGCCGTTTAATTGATTAGCCAGATTTACGAGACTCAGAAATCATGTCCCAAGGGTTATCCCGTATATACATCGTTCTTGTTTTGGTGCTACTCACCATTCTCTCTGGCTGTACTCCAAATACGACAAATCTTAAAGATGCAGCAGAAACAGCCGGAGGAGACTCAATAAAGGCCTCCGTCGATGCGACGCTCGAGGCGATGAGAGAAGATGCTACTGCGACCCCGATTTCGGACAAAGGTGAACGCGGTGCGCCTCCGCCCCCTCCAATCGGGTCTACCCCTTCCCCTGAGTCTTCACCTCCGAATGAAACAGGCGAAACCTGTAACCCAAAAAAATACATGGGCGTTTTCGGACTTGACGAGCGCGTTACCTTCACAGGAGAGCAAGACGGCTCCTCCACGGACATCTACGTGATGGACGCAAATAGCTGGAAAAAGCTCCCGAACACGTCAGGCGGAGATACCGAACCTAAATGGTCTCGGGACGGAAGTAGGATCGCATATGTTTCAGATGGCGGAGCCAGCATGGGGGACATCTTCGTCATGGGCGCCGACGGGCACAACCGGGTAAAGATCGCTAACACTCTTTATTACGAAGATTCACCAGTGTGGTCTCCCGATGGGGAGAAAATCGCCTTTACTTCAGACCGGGACGGTAACTGGGACATCTTCGTCATGGAGGCAGACGGGTCGGACCAGACGAATATCACCAACTCGCCTTCAAACGAGTACAGCCCAACGTGGTCTCCGGACGGAAGCAGGATCGCTTTCAGCTCAGACCTGGACGGATTTGACATCTACGTCATCAACGCAAACGGGTCAAACCTGGCGAATATCACCAACTCACCGGAAGGCGAATTTGACCCTAGCTGGTCTCCGGACGCAGGCAAGATCGCTTTTTCCTCAGACCGGGACGGCACCCTGAACATCCACATCATGCATTCAGATGGCTCCAACAATACGAATCTCACATACAACTCCGGATCAGGCCAATCCCAAGAACCGGAGTGGTCTCCGGACGAAAGCAGGATCGTATTCTCTGATACAGGACCCTGCGGACATTCTGCGATTTGGGTCATGGATTCAGACGGAGAAAACATTTATCTCCTGTGGGAATTTCCAAATGGAGATAGCTACAGCCCGCACTGGGAACCTGAGAAGAGTACTGCTATAGCGGCAGATGTTTCGAATCTTATGACTGTCACCGGCCGCGCTATGTGGCATGACCAGCCTCTTGTAGAAGTTGAGATATTCACTCTCCCGCAAGGAAGCAGAGGTGACGATCCGCCGACTGCTGTCGGCTCAGTTGATGCTGACGGCTATTTCACAATATCGTTTGCAGTATCAGATCTACAAGTGGATAACGTAATGATATGGGCGAAGGGTATCGACCAGGATATATTCTGGTCTTCTGGCATGTCAGTAGAGCCATCTCCCGGAGAGACCGTCGACATAGGGGATCTTCACGTCGCAAAAAGAATGACTCTCCTGACTCCCGAACGAAATGGGTGGACAACAACAACTCCGACGTTCACTTGGGAAGCATTCCCTGACGCAGTGAATTATCACATCGACGTATTCGACACAACTACGAATGAAGCAGTTCTGAGGGAGGACACGGGCAGCGCAACTGAGTACACGTCAGAAACGCTGATGCTTACTACGAACACGAAGTACGAGTGGAGCGTAAATGCCGAGTCTGCTTCAGGTATTCAAATCGCATACTTCTCGTCGTTCTACTTCATTGTTGGACCTGATCCAAAACTCGATTTACCTCTGGGTTCTGATGGTGGAGTCATAAATTACGACCTCGATATTATTCGAGGCATCACGCCTGATGGAGCGTACTATGACGGGGAAGCCCTCCAGACTGTGGTGGGTATTAGAGGCGTGCCTTATGAGTTCATTGGCTGGAAAATTGAAGGAGCAGATGAGACTGTTTATGCAAACATCGCTTGGGGAGATGGCGAGTACCAAACCATATACTCTCAAGAACTAATGCAAAATTCAGGTGTGATAGCAGCGAGTCATATTTACTCTTCCGGTGGAGTTTACGAGGGTTATATTGATGTCGTAAGTAACGGTAACAGTGTGGCAAATTCCTCGTTCATCGTGTTCATTAATGAAGTCTCAACAGAGACGGCCTGTGATCCAACGAATCCGAATGATTTCATTGTCAGCGGTTTCTCTTTCCAGGGTGAAAACGATACATTCCGAAAAGTAGATAACCTCGGCAATGAGCTTGGTGACACATGTGGGGTTGAGGGACTATACCAACGCCCAACCGTGGACAATTTCTACCATAAGGGAATCATAAGCGAAGAAAACGGCGAGTATTTCTGGAATAACATGGGTGTGAGCAACTGGCAGCTATATCCAGAGTTTGATCTCGCAAGATTTACAACTGACAGTAACAACTCTTATTTCTCAGAAAGCCCTTACTTCACCCTCTTTAGAGGAGATGCAGATGTAACAATAGGGCTGAACCGAAAACGATCTACAAGCACCGATGATAAAAACTAATCACCTAAGTTATCAATTAGAGGATTTAGGTGGTCTAGTTACAACAACCAACGCTTAACAGTCGGTCTATTTTGATCGATTGGCTCATTGTCACTTAAGGCGAGATAATGATCCAATGACCCCGAATTCACTGTCAGCTTAGCGAAACCCTGATCATCTAACCACGTATCAGCGTCTATGCGTTCTTTGGTTTTGAGCCGTTCTCTGGACTTAACCCGCTTGGAATAGAGTCGGTCAACTCGCAACCGTCTCAGGTACGTTATCAGATGTATTTCAACCTCTTCAGTCGAACACTAGGGTGCTGTCTGTGCCTTGCCAAGATATGTGAATAATAAAGCAGGGTTTTCGAATCATTGCGTGTCTTTTATCAAAGGCTGGAATGAGGCTTCAGCAATCAATCTTCCCTTGCTAAATACCATGACTTTTCCGTTGTACTCACCAGGTGATTCGTAAACGTGGCTTGCCTGTATATTTCTTAATAACAGACCATCACTGTTTAATGCGACCGGAACCGCCTGACCGCTATCACCCCAAATTACCTTAGCCGTCACCTCGTCGTCTATCCCGCAGCACCCATACTCGACTACCCAGCCTTCCAACTCGTAA
This sequence comes from uncultured Dehalococcoidales bacterium, assembly GCA_905614375.1. The sequence continues at coordinate 43,401 of CAJQSP010000004.1, forward strand.
GTTTCTCCGAGTGTACCGATGGTTAAATCACCAGTTTGTATGATGGTCGTGAAGAAGTCGATCGGTCGCTTCCGGTTGTCACCTTCGCTGATGTCCGGATGTCCTGCAAAAATAGTGAAGTACGGATGGCTTTCACCGGGCGGGTAATCGTAATACGGGTTTTGGCTGTCCGTATTGAATCTTGAATTATGAAATTCCGGGTACAAAGGCCATGAACTGCCGGCATTATTGGTCCATAGATAATGATCTGATATTCCACTTTCAACGTAGCTTAAGACTCCCGTGTGCCAGTCATTCAGAACTGGGAACCGCTGGTAGCTTCCCATGACTCCGCATGTACTGCCCAGAGGATTGCCGTCATCATCTACCTTGAAGAACGTTTCATCTTCACCCTGGAATGTGAATCCACTGGCAACGAATTGTGTTGGTTTAGTTTCATCACAATCCGCATCGTCCTGAATTGATGTCACGTCTGGTATGTCAGGAAGATCTCCCTGAGATGAAGACACATCTGGTATGTCAGTAGTTAACTCAGCTGAAGGTGCATCTTGTGCGGCAGAACCTTCCGAAGTGTCTTCGATTTCAATGGTGTAAGAGGAGTCGAAACTGTAGCACTCGGTTCCTCCGCATGACAAAAGATGCGGCATATAAACAGATACATCTGCGCTGGTTTTAAATTCTATCCAGGGCTTCTGATTGGATCCGTCTGTATCCATGACATAAATGGAAGGGGCACCATTGAAATATGCCTCAAAGATTATTTTGCTGCTATCCGGAGACCACATCGGGCTGGAACCAGAGATATTGTAATTAGTGAGGTTATAAATATTGGATCCATCTATATCTGCGGTGAAGATATTGCTGTACTGACCGTCGTATCCCTCAAAGACTATTTTGTTGCCATCCGGAGACCAACTGGGGGTGTAAGCGTTTACTTCCAAATTTGCCAGTTCATAGCGATTGGATCCATCTGCATCCATAAAGTAGATGGAGTGAATTCCTGTGGCAGATGGATCTGAAGGATTTTCCATATATGAGGAGAATGCTATTTTGCTGCCATCCGGAGACCACTTTGGATAACTGTCGTATGAATTGGAATTGGTGAGGTTATAGATATTGGATTCATTTATGTTTACGGTGAAGATATCACTGTAATCACCTTCGTATGCCTCAAAGATTATTTTGCTGCCATCCGGGGACCAACCGATGTTGTACGGGCTGGCATTCAAGTTTGCCAGTTTATAAACATTGGATCCGTCCGGATCCATCATGTAGATACCATAAAACGTTTTGTCATCACAGTAATGAGTAGCGGGAAAGGCGATGCTGTTGCCATCCGGAGACCATATTAGGTTCTCGTAATAAACCGATTCGTTTGTACAGATCGGAGCATTAGGTAGATTATTGAATATGGTAAGAGGAGAATTGGAAAGTGGAGCTATCTGATTCGAACCATCGGCGTTCATAACTCGAATTTCATAATCTCCTTCCTGGGCTGTCATAAACGCGATCTTGGTACCGTCTGGAGACAGAGTTGGGCTTATATCCCAGTACCGGTCATTGGAAATATTTTTCGGGCTTTTAGTGTTAGGTTCGATGATGTAAATCTGACTTGCATATGAGTCTGAAAACCAATGTTGTGCATAAAAAACGGCGTGTACTTTTTCTATGTCAGTTCTTGTTGCTAACACTGTGGGGCTGGGGGTGACCGGCGTCTCGCTGTCAGGTGCATCACTAATATCGAAAGAGTGCCTGTCATATGCGATCCCTATACCTGAAGCAGACTCGGCCCGTACGTTCACTATGTAATTGATCTTCGGAGTCAGCGGGGTTTCTACTGTGTACTCAGTTGCATTGCCTAGCTCTACCTGTATAACCGCTTCGCCGGTGGATTTGTTGATCACACTAAGGCCATAATTAAAGGCTCCAGGGAATGCTTCCCATGTGAACGTCGGGGTGGAAGTCATCCATGCATCTAGTTCTTGGTGCAATGTCAACTTTTTGTTGACGTATACATCTCCTAGATCAATCGTATTTCCGGGGTCTGGCCATACCTTGGTACCTGTGCCCCAGTATTCATCAGTGTCAGTGCCCGTCACCCATATAGTGTGCAAACCCGATCTACTGAGTGTGATCGTGATGTAGCCGTCAGCATCGACTGAGCCAGTAGCGACCGGAGGTTGCTCGGAACCTGCGTCTCCCACAACAGCGATGACGTCAACTGCTTTCAGTGGTTGGTCATTCCACATGGCGCGGCCCGTTACGGTGGTGAGGGTTGAATCATCTTCCGTTTTATCAATACTCGCAGATGTTGGAGTAGGGACGACTGTTGGAGCTGCTCCTCTACCAGACTTTGATACTGGAGTTGGAGTAACACCTGCTGCCATTGCCTCAAGAGTTGCATCAACGGATGCTTTCATGGAAGTCTCACCATTTATTGGTGGCGCATCACCTTCGTTACTGACCCCGTTAGGTGCGTCGAGTGGAGTACAGCCAGAGAGAATGGCGAGCAGTACCAAAATAAGAAACAAATATCTCGTTGGAGAAAATATATTCATCTGGGTTTTTTCATAAACATATCTACGGAACTCGATTTTAGTCAGCGTTTTTAAGCTATCACCACGGGAATAACGTGACCCTCAGATGGGTCGCCAGCAACTACAGTATTACGCAACGGAGCACTAAAGCCTTCAGCCGAAATCGTAATCATGTCGCCGGGCTGGAATTTCCAATCTCGGCTACTGTAACTCAATTGGCTTGTTCCAAAAAAATGAATATGTGCATCGCCTGGGACACGGTGTAACGGATACTTAAAGTGGTGATCCTCACAGTTCGCCAACGTGTGAGACATGTACCCTTCGCCTGAGTAAAGTGGACCACTTTCGTAGATCATCTCGCCATCGCGTTCAACAGTGCATTCCAGTTCTAACTCATCAAATGAAAAATCCGTTATGAGCTCAGGGCCTAGCGCACAGGAGCGTAATTTTGATGGAGCCAAATACAGATAGTTAATCCGCTCAGTCTCGTGATCAGCCCACTCATTACCTAAAGCGAACCCAACTCGATTCGGCACCCCATTCTTGTCGATAAAATAGCAACCGCCCAACTCAGGTTCCTCGCCACCATCCAGTGCAAATGCCGGAATCTCGAGTCCCTCACCCGGTCCACGCACAATCGTGCCGTTCCCCTTGTAAAACCACTCTGGCGACGTTCCGCGCTCACCAGGGTTAGGCTTACCACCATCAATACCCATCTGGAACATCTTCGCTGAATCTGTCGCTGGCTCTTCGGTCGGCACAGCATCAACCGAATGCATCTGATCGCGTGACTTCATGCTTCCCGTGTGGGTAAGTCCCGTTCCAGAAACTATTACGCGGTGATCATCAGGATGATCGAACGGAGCAATCAAATAAGTTGAATCTCCACCGACCTCAGCCGCGAGCAACTCCGCGTAGTTCAGGCGATCTGATCCCTCAAAAGCCGCTCCAGTCAGCGTTTCGTCGAAAGATTTACCAACAGCCTGCGACAACTCGAAAACGTCGAAAACCGAACTCAATGATGTTGTTGATGAAGTCACATCAACAACATCATCTCCATCAACAAAACCCACTCGACGTCCCGCACCCGGAATAACAAACTGAACTACACGCATACTGCTCTCTTATCTAGATTCTTGAATGAATTAACTCAATTCTAGTTTATAACTCAGATACTGCTCCCGCTCACCATCTTGGTTATTCGAGATATTCGGTTATCCTACGCGTTCCGTTCGAAAACTACCAAAAGACCACCGAGTTCCGAGCCCACCCGACCAAAATGAGCAACATGTCCACCGAAACCGCCTTCACTATCGATACCTCATCGATCAAATTTGGCCCCGGAATCACGAAAGAAGCCGGATACGAACTCTCTAGATTAGGCGCAACGCGAGTTCTAGTCGTCACTGATCCTCAGCTTGCGAACAGCCCAGCAGTGCAAACCGCAATCGACTCTTTGAAGCAAGCCAACATCGACTACGCAGTATTCGATCAAGTCAGCGTTGAGCCAACCGACTCCTCGCTAAAACGAGCCATAAAGTTCACAGTAGAAGGCAACTTCGACGGATTTTTGCCCGTGGGCGGCGGCTCGAGCATCGACACCGCTAAAGCGGTGAATCTCTACTCCACGTATCCTGCCGAATTCCTTGAATACGTCAACGCGCCAATCGGAAAAGGCACACCAGTACCGGGCGATCTCAAACCACTAGTAGCAGTCCCAACGACTGCCGGCACAGGAAGCGAAACTACCGGCGTATCAATATTCGACTATGAAGAACTAGGTGCCAAAACTGGCATCGCACACCGATCACTACGACCCGACGTCGGCTTGGTCGATCCTGAAAACACCCGATCGCTCCCCAAAATGGTTGCGGCGTGCAGCGGCTTCGACGTTCTCTGCCACGGCATCGAGTCTTACACCGCACTCCCCTTTTCGCAGCGCGAAGCTCCATCTAGTCCAGCGCACCGACCCGCCTATCAGGGATCAAATCCCATTAGCGATGTGTGGGCTTTGGCAGCACTCGAAATGGTCGGAAATAGCATCCTCCCGTCAGTGCTCGATTCTGAAGACATGGACGCCCGAACAAACATGGCCATGGCTGCCACGTTCGCAGGTGTCGGCTTCGGTAACGCCGGGGTTCATTTGCCTCACGGCATGTCTTACCCGGTTTCAGGGCTGGTGAAAAACTACCGACCTGAAGGGTATCCCGAAGGAAAAGCTATCGTTCCGCATGGAATGGCGGTAATCCTGAATGCCCCGGCCGTTTTCCGTTACACCGCTTCATCAAACCCCAAACGACACCTGCGCGCTGCACAACTTTTAGGAGCCGATGTGAACGGAGCAGGACCAGAAGACGCGGGCGATCTCGTAGCCGAACGCCTTATCTACATCCTTAAGCAAATCGGAGTCCCCAACGGACTCGTCGGCGTCGGCTACACCATCAATGATGTCCCGGCGCTAGTAGAAGGCACGCTCCCTCAACACAGAGTAACCAAATTAGCCCCACGCCCAACCGGAGCCCCAGAACTAACCCAACTCTTCACCGATTCGTTGACCCTCTGGTAAGCAACTGTTCCTCGACACGCTCATACACGGCTGGGACATCACCATCGGCTCAAAACAAGATGCAACGCTCGGATTCCTACCTCGTCGAACAATGCATGCCACTCGGTCAGGCAATATCCGATAACTACCGCTCAGTGTTCAATGTCCCAACATCCGGCAGCGAAAGCTGCAACCCGCAAACCCACATTCTCGGCCTGACCGGCAGAGACGGATAAAGCCTCACGCATAAACCAAATAACCTGCATCTGACCGATTACGGGTATGTAGAGTGATATTCAGGACGCCAAAAACATTACGCTGCTCGGGAACTTCCTATCAATTCGATTTTCGGGCTGCGAATCGAAACAAAATTCGTTAGTTCTGTCCCATTCGCATCACCGTAGGGGGAGATATTTTGCGCACGGAGGCGATCAAACCAATTGCAATCGCATTGTCAGCGAACCGCCAACATATCAACACCGGTACCCAAATAACGCCAACGAATTTTATGCGATTCCATTGGTCAGTGATGCCACAAATTCATTGCCATGATCACACTCCGCTCAACGATAAGCTGAAAGCACTAACCACATCGTCAGGACTCACGAATAAAATAGTTCGCATGACTTTCACCATTCTTGGACGCGATCCAAAAACTGGCGAGTTAGGATTAGCGATAGCCACCTACTCACTCGCCGTCGGCGCTACATGCCCGAAAATCCTCCCCGGAATCGCAGTCGCCACAACACAAGCCTCAACGAACCCGGCTATAGCCGAAGAAATAATGGAACTCATCGAAGATGGTTCCGATCCCGTTGAAGCCTTCATGGAAGCACTCGCCAACGACGAGCATTCTGAGTTCCGCCAAGTCGCCCTCATGCTCCCTAAAGGCACTCCACTAATTCACTCTGGCGGCAACATTAAACCCGTAAGCGGGTATCTCAATGGAAACAACTGCACCGCAGTCGGAAACTTCCTAGCAAACGAAGAAGTTTTCTCGGCATTGGTCAACGGTTTTGAAAACCCGCCCACTCCAAACAAATCTGACTTGAGCCTCGCCAATCGACTCCTTTCCGCCCTCGACTCAGGCAAGCAAGCAGGAGGCCAATCAGGGGCAGGCGGATCCCATCTCAATGAGCGTTCAGCATGCTTAATCGTCGGAGCCCCTGGAGAAAAATTCCCAACCGATATACGCGTCGATGCCTCCGAAGACGCTATTACCGAACTACGCTCCTCGTACGAACAATACCTACCCATGCACAAGTTTTACCTACAACGCGCCGAAGACCCCACCAGCCTTCCCTCGCAAGACGATTGGGTAAAGTCACTCGATTCCTAGCTAAAATCGCCGACAAGCCGTCATACGGAATTCATTTTCAGGATCAAACACGCTTCTATCACCGACGATATCACCACTCTCTGAACAATCACCTGTACCCTTTTTTCGATAACCCCTAACCCATTCAACGGAGAACATTTTGGTCCTCGACTCAATCAAAGCCCGCCGAACAGTACGTGATTTCACAGAAGATACCGTCTCTGACTCCGTCCTCGAGTTAATGATCGAAGCCGCAACATGGGCTCCCAATCACCGAACTACAGAGCCCTGGCGATTCATTGTGCTTAGAAAAAATGGTGACATGCGCAAAAAAATCGCACAAATCGTTCACGACTGGACCTACGAAAACGTCAAAAACCCTAACCCTGTGCGCCGCGAGACTAGCGCGAAACAAGCCCTGCAAGAAATTCTCGACGCACCAGCCTTTGTGTACGTCTACTCCGTCGCAGGCCGTGACGACGAAATGACCCAAGAGAACTTCGCCGCAACCTCCTGCGCCGTTCAAAACCTGATGCTCGCCGCCGAATCACTCGGAATCGGAGTTGGATGGAGCACCGGAAAGCCCTGCATCGCACCAATCGACACCGCCATCGGAGCCGAACCCGACTGGGCCATCGTCGGTGCACTCTACATCGGCTACCCAGCAGACTCCGACGAAAACAAATCCGAACGCAAACGCACCCCCGTCAACGACGTCACAATCTGGAACTAAACCGAACATGAATATCCTCAATCACAAGTAGCACCAGTCTGTAATTCAGTTCACTATCTCGATGCGGCAAGTAATATCTGCGACCAGTGGCAAAATTACAAACCCAACTCTGAACCAACAAGCTCACTTCCTGAGAACGTAAATCGCATGCCCTTCAACGTGGCACTTGTAGCCCCAGAAATACCGCAAAACTCCGGCAATATAATTCGACTGTGTGCCAACACCGGAGCGAATCTACACCTTGTCGAACCACTGGGATTTGAACTAACCGAACACGCCCTCCGTAGAGCCGCACTCGACTACAAGCACCTAGCAATCGTTACGGTCCACAATTCATTCGAAGCACTACTAGATTCAGTCGACCCAACCAGAATATTCGCCTCAACTTCAACCGCCACAACTCCGTACAACTCGGTCGAATTTCAAGACGGAGACACAGTTGTTTTCGGATCTGAAAGTCGAGGATTATCCGAATCAGTAACGGGACAATTCGAATCCGAAAAACAGCTGAAAATACCAATGATGCCAGCGAATCGCAGCATCAACCTGTCGAACGCAGTCGCCATCATCCTCTACGAAATGTGGCAGCAACTCGATTTCTCAGGCGCAGTTGCAAAAACAGCCAAATCACCCGAGTATTTTTCCTGATGCAAACGGCATCCCTCAGATGTCGTACGTTCGCGCCAGCACTATCACCAAGAATTCATTTTCAGGATCTATCGCTCACCTGAACAATCCCAGCGCCGCACGCCCGTTACCCGCACTCACCAAAAAAAGACCCTTCGCCAGAACGACGATAGGTCTCTCTAAAATCAATACATTCGTATAACTAACCAGCCTACAAACTACGCTCCCGCGCCGTTCATATCCATCACAATCTTGATAACGCCCTCGGAGTGATCCGAATACATGTCGTACGCCTTCTGAACGTCTTCAAAGCCCACATTGTGGCTCTTCAACAAGCCAGGATCAGCCCAGCCACGCTCCTTAAGCGCAATCATCTCTCGAATGTCCTTAGTCGGCTCCGAAGTGGCAGCAACCTGCGTAGGAATAATCGTCGCCGCCTTGAACATGAACTCCTGGTGAGGAAACTCGGCAATCTTGCCACCCTTCCCAGTGAGGCTAAAGCTAACAAACGTGCCCCAACGCTTTACGATCTTCAAGCACTGACCGAATCCCGCAGGATCGCCAGTTGCATCCACAACAATGTCGATGCCCTCGCCGTTCGTCAGTTCTTCAATCGCTTCGTACATATCGTCTTTGTCAGGATTAACCGTGTTGGTCGCACCGATGTCCAACGCCTTCTCACGACGAGCCTCGACAGGATCGATACCGATTACCTGCTGTGCACCCATCTTCTCGGTCAACATCGAAAACGATAGACCAATTCCGCCCTGTCCCAGAACCGCAATCCGCTTACCAGCAACGTTACCCATTTGCTTCACTGAATAAAGAACTGTTCCGGTGTGCTGACACATAACCCACTCATCGAGCTCACCCCAGTCAGGAACTGGAAGCACACGATCGGGAGTCTGGACAAGGTATTCAGAAAGACCGCCCATACCCCGAGTAGGAAGAACGATTGCCCGCTGACCTTCTTTTAAGGCATCAGTCTCCGATTCAACAATCGTTCCGGCAATCTCGTGGCATGGAACTCCAGGAGCAAGCGGGAACGACTCTTCAGGAAGCTCTGCATGATAAATACCGTGAATATCACTACCGCAAACCGAAGTGGCTTCAATGCGGATTTTAACTTCACCGTCTACTGGAGTCGGTTCATCCAGTTCAACGAAATCAAACGTTCGTGGAGCAACGAGTCGTGCGGCTTTCAATTTAGACCAATATCTTTCGAAAATTTACATCTAGCACAGAGTTTCTTACGAATCAGAGGGCACTTTACACTCTCCCAACTCCGCAAGATCGCACAATCTCGAAGCAAATTCACCACCGAACCAAACAAATCACCAAATTCACTGATACATTCTTCTCGAATTAATATACCCAGACCGGAGCCAAATCTACGATGAGAATCCTGATCGGCGGATGTCAGCAAGAGATATCCACATTCAACCCAGTGCCATGTGAATACGAATTCTTCGACTACCTGCGTGGCGACGAGATCAGGGCAACCCACGACGGCAATGATTCTCAAATCGGTGGTGCACTAGCCGAACTGAAGTCAGCGTTCGGTGACGACCTCGAAGTCGTTTACACCTACGACGCCGAAGGAACAGCTGCCGGACCACTCCGCCACAGCGCATTCATGCGAATCGCTGAAGAATTTCTCGAGCCCCTAAAAGAACACGCCGGCAAAATCGATGGCGTCTACTTCTCAATGCACGGCGCAATGGGAACCACTGAACTTCTCGACCCCGAGGGCTATCTCCTAGAAGAAGCTCGAAAGATTCTTGGAGACGATGTACCAATCGTCATCACGATGGACCTCCACGGCATCCTCACCGCCAAGATGCTCGAAAATATTAATGGCCTCGCATCGTTCCACACCTACCCGCACGTCGATTTTTACGACACCGGAATGCGCGCCGCCAGAATGCTCACCAGAATTTTGAAAGACGGCGCCAAGCCAGTCGTAGCACGTGTTCGAGTCCCTGCCATCGTTCGTGGTAACGAACTAATCACAGCGAAAGGCGCATTCGGAGCACAAATACGCTACGCCAAAAAGCTGCACGAAAACCCAAAAATCCTCTCCGCAGGATTCTTCATCTGCAACCCATTCACCGATGTTCCCGAACTAAGCAGCCAGGCATATGTTTTCACCGATGACAACCAGGCTCTCGCCGAAGAACACGCGCTGCAAATGGCAAAAGATTTCTGGCCAAACCGAGCCATCATGCAAGGACAATTCATCTCCCTTGAAGAATCGGTAGCCAAGGGTGCTTCGATGGAAGGCCCTATCGCCTTCACCGACGCTGCCGACGCTCCAAGCTCAGGATCGTCTGGCGACAGCAACGCAATCATTTCCGAAATGGTCAAAGCCAACTACCCGCACAGCATCCTCGCTCCTATTGCCGACCCCGCAACTGCAGCCAAAGCACACGAACTCGGAGTCGGCGCAACCTTCACAATGGGCGTCGGTGGCGCTCACGATCCACAATTCACTCCACTCAAACTCGATTGGACCGTTGAGTCGCTCACCGATGGCACGTATAGGTGCGAAACGTGGAAGTACGAACCAACAATCGGGCCAACGGCTGTTCTGAAATCAGGTAATCTCACGCTCGTCGTAACCACCGAGACGGTCATGCTCGTCGACCGAGGTCTATTCTTCAAAGCGGGGCTCGATCCAAAGGACTTCCACTCGACCATCGTTAAGTCGCCGCACTGCGAACCGGCGTTCTTCGATGACTGGGTAGAAGCCAACTTCAACGTCGATGCCCCCGGCGCTACTTCAGCAAACCTGAAAAACCTCGGACACACCGTCTGCGCCCGACCCATCTACCCACTAGAGTTGGATGCCATATTCACTCCAAAAACCGAAGTGTTCAGCCGGTACTAACCTGGCTCACCCGAAGCCCAATGCCCAAATCAAATGACAGCAGCAATCAAAATCAGAACGTGTCCGAACCAATAGACCAAAAAAGTCTAAGAAAATCGACACACAACGTGCTGCGTGAACGATTGCATGACGGCAAACCTACCATCGGTACACACCTGATGTCGGTTTGGCCGGCTATGGTCGAAATCATCGGCTACACGGGCATAATGGACTACATCGAGTTTTCGGGTGAAGACGCACCATACGACCTAGCCTCACTCGAAAACTTTGGCAGAGCCATCGACCTATTCGACCACATGACTTCGATGATGAAAATCGAGCAAGTTCCAAAAGAATGGCTGGCAAGCAGAGCCAACGGATCCGGCATACAGAATCTTCTATTTGCCGATACACGCACCGCCTATGATGCCCAAGGAGCTGTCGCAGCAGCGCGCCACGAAACTCCAGGCGTGAATGGAGTGGCAGGTGCGGGTTGGAAACGTGATGTTGGCTATGGAATCGGCGCCACGCTTGAAGAAGGAGTCAACCAGCGCCAACAAGGCGTTGTGGCTCTCATGATCGAAAAAGCCGAAGCAGTCGAAAATCTAGAAGCAATTCTGGCTGTCGACGGCGTCGACATGATCCAGTTTGGCCCATCGGACTACTCCGTAACTAAAGGGCTATACACCGATCCTGAACATGCTGAAATTCAGAAAGTTCAAAAACACGTCAACGAAACCGCCATCAAAATGGGTGTGCGACCTCGAGTGGAAATTTTCGACTTCGAAGAAGCCAAGCCGTATATGGATGCTGGCGTAATAGATTTTTGTATCGGATGGGACACACGCATCGTGTACGACTACTGCAAAGAGCAGGGCGAAGAACTGGCAAAACTGCTCGGAATGTAGACCCAGCCCGATAATTCAAGCCACACAACGCGACACGGCACTAGAAGCCCTACAGCACCAAAACCAACTGCACGTGCTCTTCCGGCTTCATCAGCCGCTCCATCGACACCTGCATCTCGTCCCAGCCAATAAAGCTCTCGTCAGTCACCATCGACTTTTCCGATAGCTGACCGCGCTCCATCAAATTAAGTACAGTCCGCCAGTCGACGGGCAACGATCCGTAAGCAGCCTTCATCTCAACCTCGCGCCCGATCCAATCGACAGTTCGAAGATCCACATCTTCCCAAGCCATCGAAACGACCAAAAGCTGCCCCTCACGACGAATCATCTCCATACCCTGCTGGAACGTAGGCCGAGCCGCAGCCGCATCAAACGCCACTGGCACACCCGGACCTCCCGATAGCTCAAGCACGCGCTCAACAACGTCTTCTTCCATAGGATTCAGAACCAGATCAGCTCCAAGTACCCGTGCCGATTCCGCCCTTGCCGATGCAGGTTCCGAAACATAAACAGCAGCCGCACCCGCCGCCTTCAGCACCTGCATGACCAGCAACCCAATCGGACCCGCCCCCAAAACGACTGCCTGATCGCCAATTTTAAATGCCGAAGTACGAACCGCATGAACAGCAATCGACGCCGGTTCAGCAAGCACCGCAAGCTCGTCGCTCACACCGTCTGGAATAAGGAGTGGGCGCCACTCGTCCATCGCCACATACTCGGCGAACCCACCGATACGAGTCGCCTCAAGACCAACCGTCCGAGCGCTATACCGCTCTCCTGAAAACAACGTAGAACCCGTTCCACCGGGCGGCTCACCACCACCACTAATCACCCGATCACCCTCGCTCAGCATCGTCACATCGCGACCCGTCTGCACGACTTCGCCGATGTACTCATGCCCCAATACCGACCCGTCGTTCGCCATTCCGTACTGAAAACGATGAACGTCCGATCCGCACAAGGCCGAATACTTTATTTTGACCAGCACCTGATTCGAACCCGGCTCCGGAGTCGGAATATCCTCAACAACTATCTTCTGAGTCCCACGTATTACCGCAGCCTTCATCATCGATTCCTTACTAACAAACGTTTGTTTCGAATATCACTGGTAATCTAAACAACCTACCACCGGCTTCGTCAAAGCGGCACATTCAAGCACCACCGTAATGAAAATCTCCCGCAACTGTGCCACAATCCCGGCTGGCGGATTATCCAGCGGCAACGCTACACGGTCAAAGCGATCACTCGCCACCCGGTAGTAAACGCAATTACAGATAACTCATCAGACACAGCAAGCCGGTCACGAGGTGTGAAATTACTCGACTCGCAAACAAGGTCGCAATCGTCACTGGCGCAGGAACCCGCTCCGCCAACATCAGTGGCGTAGGTGTAGCAACGGCAAAACTCTTCGCATCTCACGGGGCGAAGGTGCTGATCGTTGATATGAACGAAGAAGCCGCCAACACCACGAAACAAATGATCAAGGAAGCAGGCGGTGAAGCATCTACGTTCATAGCCGATGTCGTTCAAGAGTCAGCATGCAAAGCCCTGGTCGAAGCGGCAGTAGAGCGTTACGGCAGGCTCGACATCCTCATGAACAGCGTCGGCATAGGCGGCCCTGGTGCAGCACCCGACGTAACCCAAGACTCATGGAACCGAGTAATGGATGTCGATCTCAAAAGCATGGTCTTCATCTCGAAATACGCCATCCCTGAAATGATAAAAACCGACGGCGGCTCAATCATCAACGTCGCCTCAGTAGACGGCATCCGCGCCGCAATGACCAAGAACATTCCGTACGCAGCAGCCAAAGGGGGAATGATCGCAGCGACCCGAGCTATGGCAGTTCATCACGGTCGCGAAAACGTCCGGGTCAATTGCATCGCTCCCGGCATGATCTACACATCTATGGTCGAACACGTCGACGATAAAAAACGAAAGATCCGACGCGACATCGCTCCTCTTGGCACCGAAGGTAAAGCGGAAGATATTGCGATGGCTGCAACGTTCCTAGCTAGCGACGAATCACGCTGGATCACCGGCGTGCTATTGCCCGTCGATGCCGGACTCATGGCTGCCGGTCCGCAAAGCCTTATCAACAACATCCTCGACGACTACGAGTACGATTAGCCGAAACCACCACTAGAAAAGCAAAAAGAATATGCAGGTCACCGAATACAAATCGGCTACACACCGGTCTCCGACGCAACCCTATGGAGCTTCAAACGAGCGATCTAGCGACCAGATACCTGCATTCTCAATCTTGAACAAACGTTCATCCGTACTCACACCAAAAAGGTAAAAATATGTCATACACATTCCAGCCCGGCGAAATGTACCGAATGCCGACCCACTTTGGACCAGCGACCGGACCCCGCAGAGGTCACAACGGTCGTATATTCGATGGCATCAACAGCCCTAAGTCGGTTTCACTTCGAGCCTCGTTTTTATCCAACGCCAAGCAGCTCGAAAACCTATTGCCACCCGGTTTCGAGCTATACGGCGAACCGGTCGTAACCGTAAGCGAAACCAACATGACTGAAATCGAATGGCTTGCAGGTCGTGGTTACTCGGTTTTGGGCGTAACAATCCCAGCACGATTCAAGGGCGAAAAAGACACTGCTATAGGCCCGTTCCTAACCGTCCTTTGGGAGAACCTCGCCGACCCCATCATCACTGGTCGCGAAGAACTCGGATTTTCGAAAATCTATTGCGAACTCCCCGATATCCGAGTCGTTGGCGACTCCGCAGGAACGCAAGCATCGTGGCTCGGATTCACTTTCCTCGATATGGAAGTAAGTAACCTCAAAGCCAAATCAAATGCCGAACCCGCAAGCCCGGAAAAAGTAGACGGCCAACTGCACTACAAATACATGCCACGAACCGGCGAATGGGGAACCGCCGATACCCAGTACGCCGTCATCACACCCGCCGAAGGCTCCCACGCGGTAGTTCACGAAGACCTCGTAGGCGACGGGAAACTCAGATGGAACCCAGCGCGCTGGGAAGACCTCCCAACGTTCTACCAAGTAGTTAACGCCTTCGCCGATCTAGAAGTAAAGGAATTCCTAGGAGGCGGCCTGACCCGCTCAACAGGCGGGAAAGACCTCTCCGACCAACACATCCTGTACTAGCCCCCTACCCCATGTACGATCCGCCAGCCACGTTGATCGCCAACCCGGTCAAATAATCAGCTTGCGAAGACGCTAAAAATGCAGCAACGTCAGCCACGTCTTTTGCCTGCGCAATTCGACCCATAGGGTTATTGGCGTTCGTCTGCGCAACCATTTCGTCGTGCCACGCCTCGGTCGAAGTATCCGCGTCCGGCTTCAGTGCTGATGCCATACCAAACACCCGCTCAGTTTCGACCAAACTAGGACAAATGGCGTTCACATTCACCTTGTACTCGGCCATCTCTTTAGCAAGCGACTGAGTAAACCCGATCACCCCAAATTTGGAAGAACAATATGCGGCAAACTTAGCGTTACCGACCTTACCCGAAACCGAAGACATATTAATGATCTTGCCACCACCACCACGGTGAATCATGTGCCGAGAAATCGCCTGCGACATCAAGAAGGTCCCCTTCAGGTTAACGCCCAACACTTGGTCCCAAACCTCTTCAGGAAGATCGACAACATTCACCCGATCAGGACCCGCCGGGGCTCCAGCATTGTTCACAAGAATGTCGACCTGACCAAACTCCGAAATAGCTCCTTCAACGATCGAAGCCACATCGTCTGAATCAGAAACGCTCCCGGTAAGACCAATCGCCCTACCTCCACCTGCGTTTATCTCATCGACAACCGCCGACAAACCACCCCAATCTGGAGTTCCACTATCGTTCAGATCACAAACGGCAATCGTCGCCCCCTCAGCCGCCAGCCGAGTCGCAATACCACGACCAATCCCGGCCTTCCCGCCAGCACCAGTAACAATCGCAACTTTGCTATCCAACTCGTACATAATTGTTCCTTATTTAGCCCAACTAAGCGACCGCAGCCAACATTGTCATCCTGATAAGCACCGAGACCCGAATGCGTGACCAACCCCAGACCTAAAGCTCCAACTCATCACCTGTCCGCGCCTGCCATTCACGCATCCGATCCGTCATTTCTGCGACACGGTCAGCGAACTCCGGCTGATCGTACAGATTCGTCAGCTCCAGCGGGTCGCTATTCAAGTCATAAAGTTCGCATGTATCAGTCGGCGATAGATTCAACTTCCAACGATCTCCGGAAACCATGCTCCGCCACGGCAACTCTGAAAGATGATCGAACACCACATCACCCAACGATATCGTCGCCGCTCCGCCGTGCCACTGCATAAACACATCATCGACAAGCTCCGCATCACCCTGAAGCACAGCCTTGCGACTCTCGCCCTGCAGATGCTCCGGCACGTCCTGTCCCATCAAGTCCAACAAAGTCGGCACAAGATCAGCATGACCGATACTGCCATTTACTCGCTGCTCGTCTTTCGACATCCAAGGCACATGAACAATCAGCGGCACACGAGATACCTCTTCATAGAATGATCGTTTCATCAACATCCCGCGGTCTCCAAGTGAATCACCATGATCGCTTGTGAAAACAACGATCGTGTTGTCAGCCTGTCCTGACTCCTCCAGAGCCTTCAAAATCGGTTCGATGCCTCGATCAAGCACGGTCATGTTCCCGAAATACTTCGCACGTAATTCACGCCAGTATCGTTCGGGATTCTCGGGATTAGCTTCCTCCGCTTCAGCCATGTGATAGTCAGAGCGAATCCGACTAAACTCCGGCGTATTCTCGGCAGGTTTCTTCAGAAAAAGTGGCCCCATATCCAACGAATCCGGATCGTACATATCGTTCAGAGGACCGTTATACGGTGGGTGCGGCTCGAACATATTTACGTAGATCAACCAGGGTTTAGTTTCCTTGGCGCGTTCATGTAAAAACTCAACCGTGTGCCGACTCAAAAACATCGCCATCGTGTCTTCCATAGGGAAGAAACCACGCTGAGCCTGAGTGTGCGATTTATGACCTTCGTGATCGCCTTCGGGCTCATGCCCTTGAGCAACTAAATAGTCGAAATACTGCGACTTGCGATCTTTGTTTATCGGGTCTTCCCAATTCGGAAAATTATTGTCGTGGGCATCTTCGGTACTGATCCACTCAGTAAATCCGTGTTGAGGCGAAAGATCATCGCCCAAATGCCACTTGCCATACTTGGCGCAAACGTAATCGTCCGAAACCATCTCGGCAATCGTCTTCGCATCAGGGAACAAGTTGCTGAACGGCCTACCCGGCTTGCTGTTGCGAATTACCCCAGCCGAATGCGGGTAAAGTCCCGTCATCATCGTCGACCGCGCTGGCGAGCAAACAGGTTGCGTCACATAGCTGTTTTCGAAAACAAAACTGCGACTCGCCAGATCGTTCAGTGCCGGTGTCTCAATCCAATCGTTTCCATATGCGGCGAATGTGTCGGTCCGCTGCTGATCGGAACAGATAAACAAAAGATTCGGCTTACTCGACATTCATCACACTCCTCGCTCAATTCAAACATAAAACGTCGAGATTATAGGAACACCAACAAACTTGCACACTCTCCAACCCGCGACTAACGCTGCCGCTCCTCCCTCATTCGTGAGGGAGTTAGAGGGAGGGTAGATTGCAGCTCGCGCCCAAGCCATCCGATGACGAGCACGACAAACGCCTTACCTGAACTTGCCGCGGCCTGGGATCGGGATAGCCTGCTCAAGCTTACCGTCACGAATGCCGAAGTAGTACTCGTGCAAGTTGATCGTGGTATCGCCATGAGTCGGACGTGATCGCACCTTGTCGCCAACCTTCAAAGCCTGCGAAGCAACGTCCGGTAAATTCACAGCCGTATGCTCCTCCGAATGCTTGATGATCGATGCCGACGCAGGAGAAATAACCTCAGCCAATCCACGATCCATAGAGATCGATTTCAAACCCATATCGACGATCGCTACTTCTTGCTTCTGTCGAGAAATCACGGTCGCTAGAACCGAAAGTGCAGGTTCGAAATCGTTGAACACTTCGAGATAGTCACCATCCATAAAAATGTACGAGCCACACTGAAGCTCAGTAACACCGTCGACTCGCCCCGTGATGTTGTACGTTCCCGTACCCGCGGCTGAAACAAGCTTCACGTCAATGCCAGCATCTCGAATCTGGTCAGCGGCACCCGTAAGAATCGCCATCGCCTGTTCGGCTTTGATCTTGCGAGTCTCGTAGTCCCGTTCAGCAACAACGTGACCCTCGTAGCCCATCAATCCATCGAAACGTAGACCTTGCGCCGCATCGATCTGTTTTGCAAGATCAACAGCTCCATCACCATCAACCCCGCAACGATCCATGCCCACGTTCACTTCAACAATCACTCCAAGCTCGGCACCAGCAGCCATGGAAGCCGAAGAAAGGTCATCGACATTTCCTGAGCTTTCCACAGCAACGATGATCCTTGCCGAACGAGCAAGCGCAACCAATCGAGCAATCTTCCGCTTACCAATTACCTGGTTCGGAATCATCACTTCAGGCACACCAGCCTCAACCATCACCTCGGCCTCACCAACCTTCGCACAGCAAACACCAATAGCCCCGGCATCAAGCTGTTTGCGAACCCAGTAAGGACTTTTATTCGTCTTCGAGTGAGGTCGAACATCGACTCCCATCTCGTTGGCAGCAG
>CAJQSP010000005.1 GCA_905614375.1 uncultured Dehalococcoidales bacterium
TAGGTTGCCATCGATTTGAACGTGAATTGACGTTATTTGGTGGCACACATCGGGAAAATTATTGAGGCAAGTGGCACACGAAATGGCACACTCATATACCTGTGAGATGGGCATGCAGTACTTCGGCTAATTCTTCTCCGCTTACTGACGGCGTTCACCTTTGCGGATACCTGACTGCTACGGCGAACCGTTCCTGATTAGCTGAGATTTTCAGCACCAAACGAACTCCGCAGGACTATGGACACGTCACACTGAAATCAGCGAAATCGAGGTGTTTGTCTGGCGAGTCCTCGAATAATCCCACAATAGGTGTAATTCTGGTTTGGTCCGGCGCTGGAACACCTAGGTTCAATGAAAAGGCTTTTTCGCCGTTTGTGTAGACATCAGCGTGATTACCTTCGATATCGACTTTAATTTTATTGGGCTCTCTGACGCTAGAAAGAAAATTCCCTGTCCTATTTTGCACATTACGTTCAAAAAAGCCGCCCGCTGGATCAAGGAGGTTTCCGGAGTCAGCTAACGTCCATACACCCTTGACCCGGAAATAGTGCTCCCACCTAGCTCCGGGTCTTTGTCCTTCTTGATAAAAAGTCGTCCAATTATAATTGGTTCCACGCAAAGGACGAAATATAAGAGCATCACCGTAGGTTCCATTGTCATGAAAAAGAAGCCCATGGTCCCACACACCATCGCTCGGATTTATTAGTGTCACGGAAACTTGGAAATCCGCTGCATCAACACTGAATGTATGACCAGAATGTCCAACTCCCACTGCACTTGTGTTCTGGATAGAACCTGAGAATGGTGCGATGAGTGACTCACCAGATTTTCCATCACAAATCTGGTCCACGGCTTCGATCGTAGCTATCGTCGAGAGAGCAATTTCTCGCGCTGTTGCTACTTCTTCTGCCTGTTCAGTAGCGAGAGCTTTGGCAACGACTGTAGATTCTGATTTTACTGCTGCTGCCGCTTGTGCTTGACGAGTGGCAACAGCTTTTGCAGCCACCGTACTCTCTACCTCAATTGTTGCGTCCAATGCTCTCGCAAGAACGGTAGATGTTGCACTTATGGTATCGATTTCTCTAAGCCGAAGAACTGCAGTCGCCGCGATGTCGATCTGGGAGGGTGTTAACGTCGGAGTTGGGACAGGTGTGGCAGTTGGAATCGCAGCGACAATACTCGATTCGATGCCTACTGACTGCATTAGTTCAATAAGTGAACCCACATGGACTGCGAAATATGCCCCTTCTGATTTAATGACATCGTCTGGAATAACAAGAATATTGATACCGATGACTCTCCCCGAATCGTCGAGGAGTGGACCGCCACTGTTGCCTTGCATAATTTTGGCATCATGCTGAACGTAGAAAATGCCCCCGGCTTCGACCCGCCTTGAGATTATTCCCTGACTAACACTGACACTTCCAAAAAGACCGAGCGGGAACCCCAAGGCTAAAACAGATTTCCCTGCGTCCAGTGACGAGTCTGAAAGCTCAATTCCGCCACCTAGTTCGGTAACTCTCAACAGAGCCAAATCTGTGGGCTCATTGAACGCAATCAATTCTGCAGCGATCTTCGTAGAATCGCTCTCGTCCTCCTTTCGAATCCAGATGGAGTCGGCATCCTTAACCAAGTGATATGCCGTCGCAATTACAGTGCTGCTACCTGCCAAAACGAACCCCGAACCAGTGGCCGTCGCTGTTTCGACTCGCACGACCGAGCTTTTAGACTCAGCGACGATCTCTGCTTGCGGTCGAGCAGTTGCGGTTGGACCAACAGTAGGTGAAGTTTCTGAATCTGAGACATCGCCGCATGCTGCGAGCCCAAACATTAGGACGACAAAAAGCAGATTGAGAGTCAAGCTTGTAATCGTAGATCGGGTATTGAATAACTGGCGCGGTTTCATAGCCGCTGATCATACCAATCACCGAACCATCTTTGTTCGACCATTCACGGTGTACTGTGGATTAATGGTGACCCACTTAGATCGGTGCAACTTCGCCATAGCCACTCGTACTTGCTCAAAGTCTACCTTTTAGCGTATGTATTTCGACCTGCCTTTTTTCAGCATCGCTTCAATATTGGTAGAGAGAAGTCCTGCAAATTTGTAGATATGTTGCAGTTCAATCGGCTTCGCTCTTCGGCTCCCTATGGCGTATTCACTGGAAGACCAATCCAGCCGATAGTTTGCCCCATTTGAGAATGCTTGATATTTTTCGAAGGGCAGATTCGCTGGTTCCAAAATCGACCCATCCGACACATGGCTGATAAAACTCCTCCAATCATCGTCATGTTGCTCGCTATTCCAAGCTTCGACGATGCTACGAAGAGACTTCCTGTGGAAGATTGGTGGCTGCCAATTCAAAAATGGCGAACTGGTTTTTACATCACAGAAAATAATTGACTCGCCCTTCGCACTAACGACAAGAGCTGGAATTTCTTGAATATTCCAGCTTGAACCTTGAACTCTGTTGGCTTCAGCATGATTTTTCGCCGAATCCAGTGAGGTTGTGAGTATTCCGGAGAAGTAATCGAACTGTGTCCAGTTCCACGCATTACGTCCAGCAAATGGGACATATACCTTCGTGACGAATATTTGTTCTACATCATCTGTATCACTAATCTTTTCGATAACCCATATGCTATTTTCGAGTTGTTCAAGCTTCATGAAATATCTCCAACGTTGTAATACTGAACGTGTCGAATCAGTTGCACAATCTCGATAGCATAACGCAATCAGCACGATGACGAGGCTGACCATTCGCTAACCCCGTTTGAGGCCACTGTACCCACTGTGGCTCCTAATACTTTGAACTTGGTGGCATAATCCCTCCTCTATGGGCAGTTTCACAAATCTTATTCAACAACTACCTCCCAATAACGATGGGAAGGACTTTGAGCGTCTGTCGAAATGGATCCTTGAAACAGACCCTCGATATAAATCTTTGGTGGACCAAGTCTGGCTGTGGGATGAATGGCCGGATAAGTGGGGTCCAGACACCGGAATAGATATTGTTGTCAGGACGAAAGAGAACGAATATTGGGCAGTACAGTGCAAGGCTTATGACCCTGAATATTCCATAACCAAATCGGACATTGACAGTTTTGTTGCTGAGTCAGCACGGTCGCAATTCTCTTACAGACTGCTGATCGCCACTACCGACAGAATTGGCTCTAATGCTCGTAGAACTATTGAAGGCGTTACGCCCCACTGCAGCACGTTGCTTCGCACTGATTTGGACTCATTGTCAATCGACTGGCCAAATTCATTTGAT
>CAJQSP010000006.1 GCA_905614375.1 uncultured Dehalococcoidales bacterium
CGAATATTTGGTCGACGAAATTCGCATCCTTCACAGGATCCCTTCCAGTGAGATTACAACTGGTTCCAGTGATCGGAACTCCTGCGATTTCAATAATTTTTCTCGTAATAGCGTGATCTGGCACGCGGATTCCGACTGTGCCTGTATTGGCAGTGACAACTGCCGGAACTTTGTCAGCGGCAGGCAGCACGATCGTCAAAGCACCTGGCCAGAAACTATCGGCCAATTTTCGAAGCGGCTCTGGGAACTTAATGCAAAGCGATTCAGCCATCTCTGAATCACTTACTAATAGAGGTACCGGGGTGCCGGGATTACGACCTTTCGTAGCGAAAACATTTTGAACGGCTTTTGCATTTATACCGTCTGCACCAAGGGCGAAATAGGTATCTGTTGGAAACGCTACGAGGTCTCCGTTTTTGATCGCCAGTACGGCTCGTTCAAGCCCCGAAACATCGGTTGAAATCAGCATTGTTTAATCTTATCGACCTACGACTCGTGTGAACGCTCCATTATCCTTTAGAAATTTCCAAAATTAACCGTGACTCTAATGACGGGGAGATGTAAATTTACGTATCAGGTTTACACGGACGTGATCACACGACTCGATAATGAGACGTAGCGATTGTCCCGAACGGCATTTCGCTAACCTGTTTTGTCACTGCGAGCGGGGATCCAAACCATGATCGAAAACCCACCAAATGACGATTCATCCAGCCGGGTATCTACATCAGACGATATCGAACTAGGTACGTATCTGGAGATTGCTCAAGCCGACCGTGCTCAAGGTAGTAACTCATCAGTCGAAGAGAGAATGAAAACGATTGTCATCCTAGACTTCGGATCCCAGTACTCTAGGTTGATCGCACGACGTGTTCGGGAGTCCAACACCTACTGTGAATTGGTTCCCCACGATGCCGGGCCTGGAATTCTCAAGGAACAGGATGTCGTTGGCATCATCCTCTCGGGTGGTCCTAACAGCGTGTACGAAGATGACTCACCTATGGCTCCGACATGGGTCTATGACGCCGGGGTTCCTATTCTAGGTATTTGCTACGGCATGCAGCTGATTGCACACCAACTTGGCGGAACTGTAGCTCGAGGTACAGAGCGAGAGTACGGACACGCAGTCGTACATAAAGATGGTCAGTACAACAAACTTTTCGACGGTCTCGAAAATGAAGTGCCCGTATGGATGAGCCACGGCGACCGCATTGAAGAACTACCGCCAGGATTCCGTTCTATGGCGTACACCGAGAACTCCCCACTAGCAGTCATGGGCAACGAAGAGGGAACCTATTTTGGAATCCAGTTCCACCCCGAAGTTGCCCACACGCCGCAAGGCACAGAAATTCTGCGCAACTTCGTATTCGGAGTATGTGATGCCCCCGGTGACTGGATCCCAGCTAATTTCGTAAATGATGCTGTCGCGAGAATTAAAGAACAAGTAGGTGATGGCAAGGTCATCTGTGCACTCTCCGGTGGAGTCGACTCCACAGTTGCTGCCGCACTCATTCACCGAGCCATCGGTGATCGACTCACCTGTATTTTCGTCGACAACGGTCTCATGCGAAAAGGTGAAGCCGACCGAGTTCAAAACGTCTTCGCAAGCCAACTCGGCGTGAACTTGATTTTCGTCGACGGTACAGAGCGATTCTTGAGCGCCTTGAAAGGCGTAACTAATCCCGAAGTAAAACGAAAATCTATCGGTGCAGAGTTCATCAAAATCTTCGAAGAAGTGGCCATCGACATCGGCGAAGTCGACTATCTAGCGCAAGGCACACTTTATCCAGACGTTATCGAAAGCACCAGCGCCGACTCTAAAGCTTCACATAAGATCAAAACTCATCACAACGTAGGTGGCCTGCCCGAGCACATGGATCTCAAGTTGGTTGAGCCACTGCGATACATGTTCAAAGACGAAGTTCGCAAGGCCGGTGCCGAACTTGGACTCACACCGCAAAGCGTGAATCGCCAGCCTTTCCCTGGACCCGGACTCGCAATACGAATCATGGGCGAAGTGACCTACGAAAAACTAGAAATATTGCGAAACGTTGACTGGATCGTCATAGATGAAATCAAAAACGATGGTCTCTATGACAAGCTCTGGCAGTCGTTCGCTGTTCTAACGAACACACAGACTGTTGGAGTTATGGGCGATCAGCGAACGTACCAGTACGTTGTTGCAATTCGAGCAGTCACAAGCGCTGACGCCATGACAGCAGACTGGGCGCGACTCCCCTACGACACTCTTGCGAAGATATCGAACCGAATCGTCAACGAAGTCGACGAAGTGAACCGAGTCGTTCTCGACATCACAAGCAAACCACCTGGAACTATCGAGTGGGAGTAGTTCGGATCGTTTGAGTTAAACGAAGCGCAGTTGGTTTCCCGAGTCGGGTTTAAATGAGACGCAAATTGAGGCATGCACGATTGAAAGTTCTACTAATTGGATCAGGGGGGCGTGAACACGCAATGGCGTGGAAACTTGCGCAGAGCCCAAAAATTACCGAGTTATTGATTGCGCCCGGAAATGCCGGCACGGCTGAAGTCGGCAACAACGTAAAAATCGGTGTCGATGACCACGCCGACATCGTGGAATTTGCAACAAATGAGAATGCCGATCTAGTTATCGTAGCTCCTGATCAACCCATCGTCGATGGATTATGCGATCGACTAAGATCAGCCGGAATCACAACATTTGGGCCATCAGCGGCCGCCGCTCAAATAGAAGGTTCAAAGATCTGGTCAGACGACCTCATGACCAAATATGCCATTCCAACTGCCGAATCAGTGGCTTTCAGCAATTCCGGGCTGGCAATCGAATACGCTCGCTCGAAACCCGCAGGATCATTGGTCGTCAAAGCCGACGGACTCGCAGCGGGCAAAGGCGTAATTTTGCCTGAGACCAACGATGATCTTCATCATGCGATCATCGGAATGCTAGATCACGGCGCGTTCGGTGAGTCATCTTCAAGTATTTTGCTTGCTGAACGTATGATTGGCCCCGAAGCCAGCGTGTTCGCATTCGTCGATGGCGAGCACGTCTCTGCCGAGATTGCCACCTGTGACTACAAACGAGCCGGTGAAGACGATGTGGGCCTCAACACAGGGGGGATGGGAGCGTACGGTCCCCCCGAGTTCTGGAACGCTGAATTAGCCGCAACAGTTCGTAGTGAAATCCTAGAGCCAGTAGCAAAGGCGTTAGTTGCCGAAAATAGTTCGTTCTCCGGGGTGATTTACGCAGGACTAATGATCACCGAGTCTGGTCCTAAAGTGGTCGAATTCAACTGCAGATTCGGCGATCCCGAAACTCAGATCCTGATGCCGATGCTCGATTCCGACCTTCTGGAAATCTGCCTTGCAGTCGCTGAAAACCGCCTTGCCGAAGAAGAAGTTGTTTGGTCGACGGAACCTCACACGTTTGTAGTTGCCGTGTCGGGTGGTTACCCCGGCTCTTATCCAACCGGATTTGAAATATCAGGCATCGACGATGCGACCGAACACGGAATCGTATTCCATGCTGGAACATCCGTTGACGATAACGATGTTCTTCTAACTTCGGGGGGCCGTGTGCTGGGCGTTTCCTCATCTGGTACCACCATCAAAGATGCTCGAACGTCCGCTTATACTGGCATCGCACAAATCTCATTTGAAGGTATGCAGTATCGGCGTGATATTGCCGAACGGGCGGTTCAGGACTAACTTTGAGCACGATCAGCGTTGTATTCGATTTCGACTGCTCTCTCGTAACTTCGTTTGTTGGCGGAATGATGTTTAACGGCTACATTCCTGACTCGAAGCTCGAAATTGCTCGTGAGCGGTTTCAGTCCGACACAACTTCACTCCGTCTGTATCAAGAAGAGGTGTTCGACGGCGTTAGCCAAACGCCAGCCGAGATGTCACAAAGGGCAGCCGATGGAGCAGAAATTCGTCCGTTAGCTCAAGAACTATGTGACGAAGTTCGAAAAACTGGCGGATCGGTTGTTGTCGCCTCGGCGGGACTTGATTTCTATATCAAACCAGTGCTCGATCGAGCCAATCTTGACCAACTCGATATTCACAGTGGAATTGTAGTTTCAGATCCGACATGTCTACCGCCATTTATATACGATTACCCCTCTGCCGGCGACGCTTGTGAAGGCGATTGGGTTACCTGCAAATGCAAGGTAATTAACGATTTAAGAGATGAAATCGCCGATAGCACAGTAATATTCATTGGTGACGGATCAGGGGCAGACGTATGCGCTGCCACAAACGCCGCCGATAAGATTTTCGCACGCGGTCGGTTACTCGCATATTGCAAAGAGAACGATATTTCAGTTACGGAATTCGGTGACGATTTTGAACCGGTACTAAATTACGTCGAAAACAAGACGTCAGCCAACGGAGATCGATAGACAGTGATCCCACGATATGCTCGCCCCGAAATGAACGCTATTTGGTCGGAAGACAACGCCTTCGATCTGTGGCTTCAGGTTGAAATTGCAGCATCCCAAGCATGGACAGACCAAGGGGTCGTCCCGGCAGAAGACATGGCAAAGATTCGTCATGCCAAGTTCGATCGCAGCGCATACGATCGTTGGTTTGATGAGACCAAGCACGATATCGTTTCGTTTACTCGCGCCGTTGGCGAAAGTCTCGGTACGGAAAGCCGCTGGGTTCACCACGGGCTAACGTCCAATGATGTAAAAGACACCGCTCTCAGCATGCAACTTACACAGTCGTGTGATTTGTTGGACCGAGGTCTTGTCGAGCTACTTAACGCACTCCAATCCCAAGCGATCAAATACAAGAACACACCTTGCATCGGTCGTTCACACGGCATTCACGCCGAACCAATGAGCTTCGGAATGAAACTCGCCCTCTGGTTCGCCGAAATGAATCGAAACCGAGAACGGCTGGCTGGGGCAAGAAAACGAGTAGCTGTCGGAATGCTCTCTGGACCTGTTGGTACGTTCGCTTCGGTGCCACCAGTGATCGAAGAATCTGTATGTCAACAGCTGGATCTCTCCCCTGCTGAAATATCAAACCAAGTGATTCAACGAGATCGACACGCCGAATACGTACAAGTCCTCGCATTGATCGCTGCAACGCTCGACAAAATGGCGACTGAAATTCGTGGACTACAACGCACAGAGGTCAGGGAAGTTGAAGAACCGTTCGGTAAACCCGGTTACGTAACTAAGGGGTCATCGTCGATGCCTCACAAGCGCAACCCTGAGCTGTCAGAACGCATTTGCGGACTCGCACGCTTCATTAGAGGTCATTCGATCACAGCGCTAGAAAACGTCGCTCTGTGGCACGAACGCGATATATCGCACTCTTCTGCCGAACGCATGATTCTTCCCGATGCTTCGCTCGGACTCGATTACATCATGAGTTTGATGACTGGCATCATCACCGACATGGTCGTACATGAAGATCGAATGATGCAAAACCTCGAATCAACACGAGGTCTAATCTTCTCACCACGGGTCATGTTGCTGCTAGTCGAGTATGGAGTCGACCGCGATGATGCCTACGACGCTGTCCAACGTAACGCCATGAAATCGTGGGACGAAGAACTTGACTTTCGAGTACTCGTCAAAGCCGATCCAGTGGTTTCGGAAAAAGTCTCAGCTGAGGCACTTGACGGATTGTTCGACTACAACTTCTATCTTGGCCATGTAGATCACATTTACAGTCGAGTAGGTATCTCTGAGGCTGCAATTGACTGACGCCATTCTCGAAACGAGCCTACCGGGACTTCTTTACCGAGGGAAAGTCAGAGATACATACGATCTCGGAGATGATCGTCTGTTGATGGTCGCTTCAGATCGAATCTCGGCGTTCGACGTAATTATGGATCAGCCCATACCGGGCAAAGGTGTGATTCTCACGCAGATGTCGTCGTTTTGGTTCGACATCATCCGGCACGTAATGCCCAACCACGTTATCGCCACCGTTAGTGATGAGGCTGCGATGGCAAACGTTGAAATCACTGGTGCGTTAGTTGATCTGTCACCTGAAATAGCACGCAGATCGATGGTAATAAAAAAAGCAGAACGACTAGATATCGAATGTGTCGTTAGGAATTACATCGCAGGCTCGGCGTGGGCAGAATATGAAGAATCGGGCACTATGAATGGGCAAATCCTCCCTACTCTTATGAAAGCAGCGGATCGATTCTCGGAACCAGTCTTCACACCTTCGACAAAGGCTGAGTCGGGTCACGACATGCCGATGACTCCGCAAGAGGCCAAAGATCTAGTGGGCGTTGAAATGCACCGTATTCTCGAAGAAAAAAGTATCGAAATCTTCCAGGTTGCTCACGACTACGCAGCTGAACACGGAATGATTCTTGTCGATACAAAATTTGAGTTCGGTTTCGTTGATGGCGAACTGACCATCATCGACGAAGTATTAACTCCCGACTCAAGCCGATACTGGGATGTAAATGACTGGGCACCGGGAAATTTCCCTCCAGCATTTGATAAACAATTCCTACGAGCGTGGCTTCTCGATAACGATTGGAATCAGGAACCACCTCCGCCTGCACTGCCCGCCGCAATTGTTGAGCAAACTCAGGCTCGATATCTCGAGTCTTATCGGCGACTCTCGGGCAAGTCACTGGTACTGTAGATAGCTGTTGAAATTACTGACACACATTCAGTGTGACTAATGGGATCGTATGGCAGACATAAAACGCAAAGCAACCACCCGTCCTGACAGCCACCGCGGCATGACCAAAGGACAAATTCGTGAAGAACGTCGAAACCGAAGTAAGTCACGGGCGCGTAGAAAACGCACCCTTATTATGTTCGGTGGAATCTTATTCGCCATCGTCTTCATAGCAGCGCTTGTGTTGCCATCGAACTTCAATTCACAAAACACTGGTGGCGGAGTTCATTCAGGTGGTCATATTAAGATCGACCCAGACGACGGGCGCGGGCACATCATTCCTAATGATCCTCGCACCAAAGACTACTCCGTAATACCTGCAACCTCAGGTGAACACTGGGCCAGTTCAACAACGCCGTTGGGTATTCCCTCTCCGGCTCGTTGGGGACGGTATGAGGCTGTGATTCCTGATGAGATCCTAATTCACAATCTTGAGCATGGCGGAATTGGCTTTCACTACGACTGTGAAGAAGAATGTCCCGAAATCGTGGCTGCGCTCGACGACTTAATACCTCGAAACCCGTCGCAATACATCATGACTCCCTACCCGGGATTGCCAAGCAAGATAGCGATCACAGCATGGCGCCACCACATCTACCTAGATGAAGTCGATGTCGACGAAATCCTCAAATTCATTGAGGAATATCAGGATCGAGCACCTGAGCAGGTTTATCAGAACCCGTATTAAGATTGATTACTCGACTTGTCAACTTCTATTCCAGTCAGCAATGAATGACAGAAAGCCTAAAAGCAAAGAATGTTTCTCGCAAAGGTTCATGTATCGCTAAAGCCAACGGTCAACGACCCACAAGGTCTGACGATCGCACGCGCTCTGGGTCGTCTGGGCTTCGATTCTGTCGACTCGTTGCGGGCTGGTAAGTACTTCGAAGTAAAGATCGAAGGCAACGATAAGGCAGCAGCGGAATCCGACGTAAAGTCGATGTGCGAAAAACTGCTAGCCAACCCGGTTATTGAGACGTTCAACTACGAATTGGAAGTCGTATAGGTACTTCAGATTCGTGCGCACTCACCCTTAGTCGGTCAGCGTGCCCTTGGTGCTTGGAATTCCGTCAGGATTGCGTTCGTCGATTCGTGAAGCATCGCGTAATGATCGTGCAAATGCCTTGAAAGACGACTCGATCACGTGGTGTTCGTTCTTCCCTGCCAGCACTCGGATGTGCAGGCAGAACCGACCCTCGACAGCCATAGCCTCGAAGAAGTGCCGAGCCATGTCGGCTGGGAACTCTCCGATATTATTATCTGAGCCCATGTCGATTACTGCGTAGCCGCGACCCGATAGATCGAGTACTGCGTGCGTCAACGCCTCATCCAGCGGACAAGTTCGATCTGCCATGCGCACGATGCCCTTGCGATCACCAAGTGCCTGGTCGATTGCTCTACCAAGAACAATCGCTGTGTCTTCGACTGTGTGGTGAGACCCTGTTTCGAGGTCGCCATTAGCTTCCACTTTAAGGTCAATCAAACCGTGTCGAGCGACCTGACTCAGCATGTGATTCAAGAATCCGATAGGACTATCGACTTCAACTTGACCAGTTCCATCGAGGTTGATGGTAACGGCGATTTTGCTTTCGCCAGTCTCGCGAACAATAGTTGCTACGCGAGCGTCTTTTTCTGACATGCCTGAACCCTTGACTCACAAATGTGCGTCACAAACAAAAAGTTGGTTGAACGCTATCAACGATACTAACTGGCAGCTAGTAAACTAAACAATGCTTCTGAGTGCGTCGATTAGCCGGTCTGTCTGTTCAGGAGTACCTGCGCTGATGCGCAAGGAGTCGTTGAGAACACTCTGTGGGAATCGACGAACGAAGATTCCATTCTTGGCCAGTCCGACATACGCTTCTTCCGCTGTATGTCGCTCGAACCGGCACAGTAGGAAGTTGCCCTTAGACGGATAGTAGGAAATACCATCCAAGCTATCGATAAGTTCTTCTAATCGCACACGCTGTTCCACAAGGCTTGCAGCACGTTTTAGCAATTCACATCGGTGCTTTAAAGCGGCAAGCACCGCAGCTTCACCCGCGATGTTGATGTTGTACGGTTGCTTGATGTCCATCAGGTGGCCGATCAAGACTTCTGAAGCGATCGCATAGCCGACTCGAAGACCCGCAATGCCGGCCCATTTACTGAACGAACGCAGAATTACTAAGTTTTCGTACTCTTCGAGCAAGTGTAAAAGAGAGGTTTGTGCGAACTCGTAGTAGGTCTCATCCACACAAACGACGATGCCAGTTTCGAGCAACGCCCGAGCATCCGACTCAGTAAGTAGATTTCCAGTTGGATTGTTAGGCGATGCAAGGAACACGATTCTAGCCTGATCGTCGATAGCTTCCAGCATTTCAGGAATATCGATATCCCAAGTTTCATTTCGAGGAACCGAAACGATTTCACCATCAGCTAGTCGAGCAGAGAATCCATACATCCCAAACGTCGGCTCGCAATCAATCACCTTTTGACCACGCTCGACGAACAATCGCATCAACAGGTCGATGATCTCATCACCACCAGCCCCCGCAATGATCCGTTCCGCAGGTTGTCCTGTGTACTCACTCAACGCTGCTCGCAAAATTCGCTGCTGCGTGTCGGGGTATAAATGCAAATCAAGCGTCGTCAGAGCCTCAGAGACCTTGTCGTAAGCACCGTAAGGGTTCTCGTTGGCATTCAGCCGAATAACGTCTTCCGGCTTGATACCAGCCTTGCGAGCGAGTTCAGCCGACGGATCTACACCGTGGTAGGTCGCTATCTTGGCCATGTGTGGCCGCATAAGTTTTTCAAGTTGTGACATT
The DNA here is from genome assembly GCA_905614375.1 of uncultured Dehalococcoidales bacterium. The sequence goes on from CAJQSP010000006.1 coordinate 9,468, forward strand.
TTGTTTGATTCTGAAGTTTTCGAAGATTATTCGCCGATGATGTGTCGACGTCGGTATTCCGACGCTGCGGCGTGTCCATGTAACCCTTCGAGTTTGGCAAGGAGCTCAGCGTCTTTAGACAACTTCAAGAAAGTATCATCATCGAACGTCAAAACGGGCGTGACTCGTACGAAATTTCGCACCGATAATGCCGACGAGAACCTAGCCGTCCCCGCAGTTGGCATAACGTGAGATGGTCCGGCAACGTAGTCGGCCATTACTTCTGCCGACCACTCGCCAATGAATAATCCGCCAGCGCTTGTTACTTTGTCTACAAGATCGTTAGCATCGTCAGTGAGAATGCATAAATGCTCCGGCGCCGCAGCGTTCGCCACGGCAATCGCTTCTATCGTGTTGTCCACGACAACCGCGACGCCACGATTCATGAACGCCGCCCTCGCAATGCTTTCTCTTGGAAGATCTTCAAGCTGGCGTTCTATCTCAGCTTCTGTCTTGTCGATAATTTCATCTGACATCCCGACCAGAATCGGCATTGCAACAGTGTCGTGCTCGGCCTGAGCGATCAAATCGGATGCTGTGAACCTAGGATCAGCTGAGTCGTCAGCGATAACCAGAGTTTCGGTCGGACCATATAGGCCGTCGATGCCGACGTCGCCGAACACGAGTTTCTTCGCTGCCGTTACCCATGCACTCCCCGGCCCACAAATAAGATCCACCGACGGTATGGTTTCAGTTCCGTATGCCATTGCTGCAATTGCCTGAGCGCCACCGAGTTTAAAAATACGTGATGCACCAGCAATTTTAGCTGCGGCCAAAACTGCAGGGTGAGGCATTGAATCAGCAGGAGCTGGAGTAACGACGATGATCTCTTCGACCCCTGCAACCTTGGCGGGAACTACCGTCATTATTACGGTCGAAGCCAGTGGAGCAGTGCCAGCAGGTACATACGCTGCGACAGAACCGAGAGGGGTCACTCGTTCGCCGAATTTACCGGCTCCATCGGTCCAGCTTTTCGGAAGACCGTTGCTCTGGAACTTTCGTACTCGGTCGGCAGCAAGTTCCAGTGCATTGATTGAAGCAGGATCTAGATTATTAAATGCTGCGTCGATCTCAGACTGAGGGACATCAAACGTGAGAGGCGAAGAGCCGTCCAATGCCGTATTTATGCGAACAAGACCGGCGTCACCTTCGTTTCGGACAATGTCGATAATCCGTGAAGCAAACTCGATGGGAGAAACTTTATCGGGGAATAATCCGCGACCATCCGACAAAACTGCCTGAGCAGGCATATTTCGTTCACGCTTGAAGTAGTCGATTCCGGCCGTGGCACCGATGACTCGTTTCACGGCTATTCACCCGATTCTTTGAACGGCTTCAGGTTTTCGACGAGACGGTCATACATCTCGCATCTTTCCCGGTAGACGTACTGAACGTCATTTGCAGCAATACCTATACCACCGAGATCGCGGAAGTGACTCACAACGTCGGCTAGGTCTGATTTACGAACCAAAACCTGAACTGTGAACCAATTGTTCTGCTTGCCTCTGTGCACAGCCGAAATAGTTGGACCATCTAATCCACCAAGCTGGGGACGCCTCATTACCTGTCGTGCAATTTCATCTTCAGATTCGCCTTGAATATCTCCCGTTACACGTTGGTATTTTGGAGCACGTTGGTTTGCCTCGATCTTTTCGATAATTTGGCGAGCGTGTGTGAGTTTTTCCGGGTCGTTTGCCAAAGCACGACCGTTACCAACGATCACTGACTGCGATTCGATCACAGTACCGTCGACCAAAATACGTAATCCGTTCTCACGTAGGGTCGTGCCTGTCGCCGTGATATCAGCAATCACGTCGGCATATCCCATTACCGGAGCCGCTTCGAGCCCACCTGATACGTGAACCATTGAAACGTAGTTGACGTCGTTCTCATTCAAGAAACGTTTCACGAGACGTTCGTATTTGCAGGCGATGCGTAGATCGCGCCCCTTGGCTCGGAATTCAAGCGCTATATCAGCAAGATCAGCCATGCTGGTCACATCGAGCCACGCATCGGGAACTGCGATCACTAGCTTTGAACTACCGAATCCGAGCCCATCGTGCAATAACACAGTATCGCCACGTTCGAGGCGTGATTCGTAGTAACGGTCGAGCCCGACAACGCCAATGTCAGCACTTCCGCCGTCAATCTCTATCGTAATATCCGACTGTCGCTGGAAAAGTACATCGACACCTGGCAAAGACGGGATGTCAGCCGTGTAACGTCGAGAATTGGCGCGTCTTACTGATAGTCCGCACTCCTCCAATAATTTGGAAGTGCCGTCGTATAAAGCTCCGCTAGATGGCAGGGCAAAACGCAGATTGGTCATTACGCCCCTTGCCCTTCACTAGGTTCATTTGAACTTTGGAAATCGATGGCGGATCGTTTTCCGCTGGCTCGAAGTTGTTTAGCTTTAGTTACCGCCGCAGCAAATGATCCTTCCAAAACAGATGAAACCATCGTGGTCCTTTGGGAAACATCGTGACTAGGCCTAATCGCAGCTATTACGGAGTCAAGGTTGTAAGCGAACCCGAGTGAAGGTACATCGCGGTCATAACCGAGAGCCCTGGTGAGTCCGTCGTATCGGCCTCCGCCACCAAGCGTTTCTGACTGATCGTCGTTCAGATAAATATCAAAGAGCATACCCGTGTAGTAGGCAATGCCCCGAGCCATTCCGAAGTCGATGCTCAAACGGTCGCTTGAGACGTCTTCGATTTTCGCCGACTCAAGCACTTCGCTCAAATTCGAAACCAATTCGACAGAAACTCCAGCTGATGAAAGAACAGCTTCCCCCTGTTTGAGCGCACTCGTAGCTGAGCCACTGACCTGTGAAAGTCTTGTCAGCATCTCCAGCGCTCTTTTGAAGTCTTCAGGATTATCGACTTGTGACATCTTACGAGAGAGTCTTGCAACAATCTCAGCTGGTGTTCGGACTCCGGTGTTATTACCGAATTGCACGCCCATACCTTCAGCCAAAACTTGATCAATCGTCGAAGCGATGCGGTCCCGATCTGCGGCTGCTTGGGCGTCATCGACTACCGCTTCGGTGATAAATCCGAGCGCAGTCGCTTTGCTAGACACCGCTGTGATTTCACCGTTCTTCAGTTCACGGATGTTGTTGATCAGAAATAATTTTGCTCTTTCCGAAAGGTTGAACTCGGATAGAGCATCGACCAAAACACCAACGTGCCCGACAACTACCCGCCCACCAGTAATCCCTAGCGCTTCAAGACCTTCGAGGGCCATCGCGATAACTTCGCCATCGGCTGAAGGATCGGACGCACCGATCATTTCAGCTCCGAGTTGTGTGAACTGACGAGTTTTGTCGCCATCGTCGTCTTCCGGGCTGGCATATCGGAAAACAGGGCCGTCGTACATGAGCCGAATCTGGCCGTCGCTCACAGTAGCGTTAGCGACCTGTCGTAGTATTGCTGAAGTAAATTCAGGCCTTAAACTAACGTCTAGTCCGCCAGGCTCCGAGAACCCGTAGAGCCTCGATGACAGAGCGCCACCAGATTTCCGAATGTAGAGTTCCGTTTGCTCGAGGATCGGAGTCTCGGAACGGTCGTAACCGCGTAGATCGAATACCCCGCGCAACGTCGTAATCGCAGCGTCACGCTCTGCCAGTGCAGTCGGACCTATGTCTTGCATATTGGGGAGCCGACGAATGGGCTCGAATTGAGAAGTCATCGTGCTATTAATTATGAGCGATTTCTCTGCCGAATTTCGACCCAGAGCATCTAATTCTAATCGAGTTTGACTAAACTGACCCACCACTAAGACCGTGAACCGTGTAATTTGTGGAACGCTACAAGTTGAATATCGAACGATTGTTCCGCTGGTGAGGTGCTGAGTCAAGGTTGAATCGAAACGCAATGTCGCTGTGGTCACCGACTCTGCTACCGCGCTCACGCCCGAGTTAGTAGCTGTACACGGTTTGTACGTAGCCCGCATGGAAATCACCATCGACGGCAATACGATGATCGATGGTACTAATACGGAATTGACCAACTTTTACTCGATGCTGGAGTCATCCGAATCGAGTCCTACTTCCTCAGCGCCCAAGCCTGCTGAGTACGTTGACCAATTCACAAAAGCGTCCCAGACCGCAGAATCCATGTTCTGCGTGAGCGTCGCTGCTAATTTGAGTGCGGCTTATGATGCCGCCCAATCTGGTGCTGATCTGTTCAAAAACGATCATCCTGAAACCGAAATTAGAGTTTTCGATTCAGCCACCGCAGCAAGCTCTCAGGCGTTAATCACACTGGCTGCCGCTCGTGCTGCTGCTGAGGGATGCTCTATTGATGAAGTAGAAGCAGTGGCCTCCAATGTCGCAAGTAAAGTCCGGCTCGTAGCAATGCTCGACACCGTTCGATTTATCCATCGAAGTGGCAGAGTTCCGAAAATCGCAGTCTGGGCCAGCAACGCGTTGAACATAAAGCCAGTGATGGAATATTTGACTGGTCGGGTCGGCTCAATATCTCGACCAAGATCAGTGATAAAAGCAATTGAACGAATCTGCTCAGAAATGTCGAATGATCTCACAGAAAAAACCGCACACATCAATGTGATGCCTGCCGGTGCACCTGAACGCGCTGACATTCTGAGAGAGTGGGCTGCCCGCAATCTAAACTGCGCCGAACTATTCATAACCCAATTTCACCCGTTTATGGGCGCACACACCGGACCCGGACTCGTAGGAACCTCTTGGTGGGCTGAATAGGCAATCGACGAAACCTAACAAGAACCTAGAATCCCCAAACTCGAGCTGCCGTCTTACCCAGTACCCAATCGATGTCGTCGCCCTTAGCAAATGCCGGATGACTACGAACACCTTCAAGACTGTTCCCGTAACCTTCACGACCCGCACTCGGTGGATAGTCACTTCCCCACATCATGCGATCTACCCCAAACGCTTCATATGCCATTTCGAAGAGAGGCGGAATATCGTCGAAACGGAAGTCAGGCAGTAAAATCGGTGGTCTAGGAGTAATTTCGCCCAAGCCTGGAACCTTGATCGTCGTATTTGGGCGCTGGGCGCATTCAAGCGCCGATTCGAAGTCGGTGTACGGAGCGTCAGTAATGCCGACACCTGCCAAGTGCTCAATCACGATCTGAGTGTCTGGGCAATCATCAATGATCTTCTTGAAACTATCGCTGGCAAACCGCTTGTCATCACCAATCGAACTGACCACCAAGCCCAAAGACCCTGCTTTGCGCCAGATATCCGTCACGTCAGGTAACGCATTGAATGTACCGTCTGGCGCAATTCTTACACCCGAAGCGCCCTGCTCCGCCAATGTTTCAAGGGTTCCGAGAGGATCGGGATCTGCCGGGTCGACCAATACGACCACCTTGAACCGACCGCCGCGTTTCGCAGCTTCGTTGAACAAGTAGTTGTTGTCGTAGGTGCCACCGTGCTGAATCAGCACGGCACCATCGACACCCGCCTGGTTTATTTCGAACTCAAGAGATTCAATAGGAAGAAACCAATTTTCGCCTGCATGGCAATGGGTGTCGATGATCATGCGATAGTTCGTTTTGCGTTATGGATGTCGTGACTGTGGATGAACGTGAATCGCCAGATTAAGTTGCGATTTCCATTCCCGATGTACCGACCCCTGAACCTTCGGAAAGCACAAGAGTGTCGATTTCCTTAAGGAGATCATCTGACATCTCCCAGTCGCCACCAAGATTCTCAGTAGCTTCAGTCGGGGTTACTGAACCGGCGAGCGCAACGCTTATTGCATCGTTGGCAAGCACCCAAGCAATTGCTAGCTGAGGAATCGTCTTGCCGTGATCGCCCGCGATGACCTTCAGCTTCTCAACGACCGCGACGTTGGCGGCCAGGTTCTCAGGTCCCCAAGAGTTGATTCCGAAGTTGGCTCCACTGCGACGCCAGTCGTCATCACCGAACGTCTTGTCGGCAGTCCATGCGCCTGTGAGCAAACCGTGCGCAAGTGATCCATAAGCCATGATTCCCATGCCGTTTTTCTTCACGAAAGGCATGACGTCGGCTTCAGGTCGACGGTCGAAAATGTGGTAGCCGATCTGGTTGGTGATGATCGGACTTGTTTCTCGACTTTCAGCCATCATTTCGACCGAAAAGTTGGAAACGCCAGTGTGGCGGATTTTTCCAGCTTTCTTTGCCTGTTCAAGAGCTTCCATCGGTTCCGAGAACGCCCGATCGTGATCAGGCCAGTGGATCAAAAACAGGTCGATGTAGTCGGTCTGCAATCGCTGAAGACTTTCGTCGAGAGATGCCAATAACCGTTTTGGGTCTGAGTCTGAAACGGTTGCCGCACGACGATCTGGGTTATCTCTAACCCATTCCCGTGCGCCTTTGGTGACTAGAACAACGTCATCGCGGATGCCTTTGAGCGCTTTGCCCATTAGCGTTTCACCGTATCCCCAACCGTAAACGGCGGCGGTATCGAACAGAGTGATGCCGTTCTCGTACGATGTTCGGGCTGCTGCAATAGCCTGGTCGTCGTCGAAATCGCCGTACATACCTCTACCCATCGGCCATCCGCCATAGCCGATAACGGAAGTTTCTAACCCTGAGTCTCCAAACATTCGCTTACGCATTGTCGATCCTGTCTTTTCTGTTTTCTGTTTCACTAAATAAGTTTGTAGTCATACTGTGACCGCTACTTCAACGGCTGGCTTTCGTGTCTATTCAAATGTCACGTTACCGTCCGGGTCAACCCTATTCACTGTTCCAGAGCCAGTGAAAGGGCCTGCCGTAATGGTCACTGAAACCGTCGCTCCATCTCCGATATTCAAAGCACTGCCGTTTTCTTGGGCTTGCTTTATACCGCCATTTCCGAAGCTTGTGCAGGGCTCTAAGCCCGCGTTGTAACACCTTCCGTACCACGGATAACCGTATCCGCCACCAAAGTTACGCCAATACCACAAGTACTTAAACGTCTCGACTGGATAGCTAACCGCCCAGCCAACGTTCGTCTCTTCGTTGAGCAGAGCGTACCAGCCCTCCGACATATCAGTCATGTACGCCATGTCGAGTGAACGATCCTCTTTCGTCGGAATACGACTGAAGTCGAGAACAGATCCATCTTTGGCGTTCATTTTAGGCCATTCACCAACGAAATCAGGTTTCAGTTTAGAATTTGGATCGATGCTCTCAGGGTGGCTCAGTAGCTTAGATTCCGGAACGAATAATCGGGATTTATCTGAAAGCACAGGTGGTCCGATGGCGATGTGTTCTAGCCAAACGACATCCAGGTCTTCTTCACCTTCGTTGGTAACCGATTCTTCGACTTTCAAAGTTGGCGAACCCGATACCAGCGTGAGTGTCTTCGTTACTTTCATCGGCATGCGAACGCTCTTCGCACTGAATCGCACGCTTACCGATTGGGGAGTGTCTTCTACGACCACGGTATCCCACGGAATCAGGTTCACATCACCGTGAATTCCGAAGTCTGCACCGTAAACCTGATCTGAATATCCACCGTGTGGAACAACTGTCTGCCAGCCACCCTCGTAGAAATCTAGCCAGATCGAACTTGGATCTCCCGTCGGAGGCACCGACTTGCTGGGATCACGAACACCCCAAGGTGTCTTCCACATGAAATCAGTATCGGTCGGCTTATGAACAAAGCTGTAGATGTCAGCACCCTTGTCCGCAAGCACTGTAATTCGCACAATTTCGTTCTCAAGAACAACAGTCTTCAGCCCTCGATACGTCCAGGCATCTGAAATCCTACAACCTGTCGTTCGCTCGTCTTGATAGTGCAATCTGTTGAAGCCTTTCTACAATCCAGGCTGAATTACGATTCGGTAAATATCTTTGTTCGGATCGAGCATTCTATGGAACCCATCTTCCATAGCTCGACTCAGCGGAACAATCTCCGATATGAGTGGCTTCACGTTGATACTGCCGTTGCCAACCAATTCGACGGCAACTTCCAGATCACCTGGTGATGTAGCCACTGATCCGATTACGGTAATTTCAGGTCCGACCACATTGTTGAAATTGATCTCAGGGGTCGTTGAGTAGATTCCTAGCAACAGCGTCGTACCGCCTCTACGCGTCCATTCAATCGCCATGCGAGGTGTTTCCTTCGCTCCAGCGGTTTCGACAACGATGTCAGGTCCGATTCCACCAGTAAGTTCTAGCAATTTGGCCGCCGCCGCCGCTTCGTCTCGCGAGCTTACGATTTCGTCTGCACCAAGCTCTATAGCAAGATCCAGACTGTGTTCTCGTAGGTCTATGGCGATAACTCGTGCGCCGCCGGCTTTGAACGCTTGAACTGTGAGTAGCCCGACCGTGCCGCACCCGAGCACAGCCACGTTATCTCCCGGTCGAACTCCTGAACGACGCACACCATGAACTGCCACTGTCGCTGGCTCAAGGAGCGGTCCTTCAGCATCCGAAATGCTGTCGGGCATCGGCACTAATTTGTCTGCAGGCCAGACCATGAATTCAGCGAGACCACCGTCGGCCATGAATCCTGCAACTGCCATATTCGGACAAACGGCCTGCTGCCCTCTCATGCACCAAAAGCAAGTCCCGCACGTAAGAACGGTGTTGATCGCAACTCGATCGCCAACTGAGACGTTACCGACGCCCTCTCCGAGTTCTGCCACAGTTCCTGCTGTTTCATGCCCTAGAACAAGCGGGGTCTGCTGTCCCGTCATCGGGTTTGGGGATCCATGCTGTACCCACAATGGACCGTACTGCCATTCTTCGATATCCGTAGCGCAGATAGACGTTCCGGTGATCCGTAACTTTACCTCGCCGGGACCCGGATTTGGCTCGGCGATGTCTTCGAGTCTGACGTCTTTGTTGTCGTGATAAACGATTGCTTGCATATGTGTGTCGATCATTTTGGCGCTAGTTGATTATATTTCGACGGAATTCTACACGCACCACAATCGTCCGCAATCGCCCTTGCTGTGATGAATTCAACAACATAGAAGTGCTAACATCTCGCCGCGAAATCAATTCAGTTAGGCGCTAACTTCTGCTTTCCTAACAGCTCGTCGAGCCGGCACAACAGCTACCAACTAGGAGAATCAAATGCAACCCAGTCCGAAGATCACAAAAGTCTCGGTCACGACATACGAACACGAACTTGAAAATGTCGGAAAGGACTACAACACGTTCAATATGGTTTACGAAGCTGGCTCCAAGTTGAAGCAATCTGGAACAGTGCTGCAGATCCACACTGACCAAGGAATCGTCGGTGAATATCCTAATATTGGAAACGCTATCGGCGACGTTCAAACAGTCGCTGAATACCTAATAGGTAAAGACGCACTGTCACGTGAGAAAATATACAACGACACCAAACGCGGGCTCCGACATGGAGCAATGCTAGGCGTTAGTGTGATCGATATAGCGCTTTGGGACATTGCTGGCAAGTTCTACGACGAGCCTCTATACCGTCTTCTTGGCGGCGAGAAAAAAGCACTTCCGGCATATGCTTCGACTCTTCATGGTGATGAGAACGGCGGGCTCGCAACTCCCCAAGACTTCGCTGATTTCGCCGAGCAGTGCTACGAAATGGGCTATCGATCATTCAAGGTCCACGGCTGGGGACTCGCTGGAAGCAATATTCAACGTGAACTCGATAACGTATTGAATCTTGGCAAGCAATTCGCCGGTCGACTCGATCTGCTGATCGATCCTGCCTGCGAGGTCAAAAACTTTGGCGACGCCCTACGGCTTGGGCGAGCATGTGACGAAGCGAACTTCTTCTGGTGGGAAGATCCGTATCAGGACGGTGGAGTATCACAGTTTGCCCATCGCAAACTGCGACAAATGGTCAAAACACCAATCCTTCAGACCGAACATATTCGACTTCTAGAGCAGCATGTTGATTTCATCGTTGCCGAGGGTACTGACTATGTACGCGCTGGTGCCCATGAAGACGGCGGCGTGACCGGTGCAATGAAAATCGCCCATGCTTCTGAAGGATTCGGACTCGATGTTGAACTACACGGTCCTGGCCCTGTGCACCGCCACATCATGTCGTCGATTCGTAATACGAATTTCTTCGAACTAGGACTCGTTCATCCAAAGGTGAAGACCACTAAAGCTCCGGTCTACCTCGGCTATAACGACGATCTCGACGGAATCGATAGCGACGGCAACGTTTTTGCTCCAGACGGGCCAGGCATCGGAGTACCACTCGACTGGGACTGGATCCGAGCACATCAAACCGATACAGGTGTTCTCGCCGAAGCTTAGGCTCAAAAATTGCGGTAACAAAAACGGGCGGATGTCAGAGCAATTGTTCTGACTTTCCGCCCGTTCTTCGTTTCATACATTCCCTAAACCGTTAGCTAATTGTCACATCACCATCTGGAGAAATCCTTGAAACTCCAGTCGTGCTTTCGTACACAACAGCTTTAACCGTCGCACTGCGAGTTTCACCCGGCTTGAAAATAATCGAAGTACGCTGATCGGATCCAGGCTCGGGAATTCCTGCGCTTAGGCTGGTAAATGGCTCAAGCCCAACGTTGTACGATCGGCCGTACCACGGGTAACCCGATCCACCACCGAACACTTGCCAATACCAGAGGTATTTGAACGTATCTACTGGGTAGGCAAGGCCGAATCCAACTCCACGATCGGGATTAGTTACGGCGTACCAGCCTTCTTTTTGATTCTTGAAGACTGAATAATCTTCTACTCGATTCGACTTCGGGGGAAAGCTTGTCAAATCGACTTCATTCCCGTCAGGGTCGACAGCTGTTGGCCACTTGCCAACATGACCATCCAGTAATCTATCTCCACCTCGTTCGGGTACGAAATGATCAGCAGCTGCCATGTCTAGTCGGCAGTTCGGCGTCACAAATGGATCACCCAAAGCGACGTGCTGACCCCACTGAGCTTCGGCATCTTCTTCAGCCTGATTAGTCAAGGTATCAGTTACTGTGAGTACAGGACTTTCAGCTTCGAGTGATACCATTTTTTCGATCCAAAACGGAGTGCGAACAGTGCGTACTGTGAACTTCGCACTAACCTTTTCTGGGGAATCTTCGACGATCACTGCATCCCAAGGCATGAGCGTTGCTTCGGTGTGCTGGCCCAGGTCTGCATTCGCGTAGGTCTGAGGAGGACCACCGGTAGGAGCAATCGTTTGCCATCCACCGATGTATGAATCGTGCCAAATGTTGTCGCCATTTCCCGTAGGGGGTGTCGATAAACTCTGGTTCCTTACCGACCATGGTGTTCTCCACATGAATTCAGTGTCAGTCTTCTTGTGAGTCAGCTCAAAAACATCAGCACCCTTGTCGGCGATTATCGAAACTCGCAACAATTCGTTTTCAAGAACAACCGTCTTTAACCCTCTATAGGTCCATGAATCGGATATCCGACAGCCGTTCGTTCGTTCGTCTTGATAGTGCATAACAGTCCTTGAAGTACCTAACTCATGCCGTTACAGGGGCATTACACACTGAACCCAGTGTTTTGAACTTAGATTTAGCAACGTGTAATGGGTATAACGGCTGATATAACAGCCTTCAACTTTAGCATCCTGACACCCACCTACTGATTTGTTTTAGTTCGGTGCATCTATCGGCGATCCATATTTTCATTGCGCACTCGATATTGTAGTTCTTGAAAACACCAAGTAATCTTTCCTATCGAAATAGATGCAAAGACTGTTGAACTCCGAGTTTACTGGGATTTGTCTATAGATCATGAGCAGAAGAACTGGTAGTTCTTCAACTGAAACGGTTCCCCTGATGACTGCTACAGCGGTTTTACTAGTTCTAATCGCTGCCGTATGTCACGCTTCTTGGAACTTACTGGTTCGTAAATCTAACGTCCCTGAACTTACGAATTGGTTTATGGCGTTTCTAGGTGGCATCATTGCACTCCCGTTTGCCGTCTTTTACCTGCTGACCGAGTCTCCCTCCGCTACAGGCTGGGTGTTTATATTCGGAACGATAGTTCTTCACGTCGGATATTTTTTCACTCTTGGAAAAGCGTACAAGCATGGCGATCTATCTGTTGTTTACCCCGTCGCTCGGGGACTAGGACTCGCACTGATTCCCGTTTTTGGCGTATTGATTCTCAATGAATCTGTGTCATTACAAGCAGTGGCTGGAATATTGGCGATCTTTCTGGGTGTATTAGTGGTCGGGTCGTCGTCTGGAGCTGGACTTCGAATATGGCTAAACCCTCGATCATTATTAGCAGACCGAGGTGTGGCCTTTGCGGTAGCGACGGGGCTATTAATCGCCAGTTATTCAAATTGGGATAAACGAGGTGTCGAGTACGTCGAACCACTTCTGTACATGTTCATGGTTCAACTAGGTGGATCGCTCGGAGTTCTACCAATTCTTCGTAGGACATACTCGAATTCTGACTTCTCGAAAGAACTAAAATCAGGATGGAAAATCGGAACTTTCGGTGGTTTACTTCAATTCACGTCCTATGGACTAGTACTGACCGCGTTCAAGCTCGCTCCCGTTAGCTATGTAGGGCCATTTCGAGAGTTGGCAATCGTGTTCGGAGTCGTCTTCGCCGCATTGATCCTCAAAGAATCGGTCGGTAAGTATCGAATAATTGGTGCCACTGCGATCGGAATTGGTGCGCTAGTAGTTGCCGTAGCACCCTAGAAGCCCTGTCTCCGTTAGTCCCTTTACGTCATTCGTTTACAGAAATTCGGTCATTCTGGAATTCGTATAACCACGCGGAACAGATTGACGCTGAAGATTCTCACCCATAGTATTAATGATTAGTTCTACTCCCTCAGAGATTTTGATTTCAATAAAAGAATCTCTAAGGTTGTCGGTGAATCAACGAGCTTCGGGTCAGGAGCTGCTGTTGTCACTCCCGGCCGGACTGCCGGAAGTGATGTATGCAACTACTTCCGTTGAGAGGTCCAGTTTAGAAATTGACGAACATCCATTCCCTGCGGTGCAAAGAGTGCGGTCGTGACTACCCACAAGAGCCGATCTATGTTTGCGACTTTTGTTTTGGTCCGCTAGAAGTCAACTATGACTACGACGCTATCGCTAAAAACATCAGCCGAGAATCGATCCAAGACGGTCCGTTGACCATTTGGCGATACGACGAACTGCTGCCAGCCAGTAGAGATAACGCGGTCAACATCGGTGCCGGGATGACCCCACTGCTCAAAGCCGACAATCTCGGTAAAGAGCTTGGGCTCAATAATCTTTGGATCAAGAACGACGCAGCAAATCCGACTCACTCCTTCAAGGATCGTGTCGTATCTGTCGCAGCGACCAAAGCTGTTGAATTCGGTTTCGACACAATCGCATGCGCCTCTACCGGAAATCTAGCGGGTGCCACCGCTGCTCACGGAGCCAAGGCCGGAATGAACACAATGGTGTTTATCCCTGCTGACCTTGAAAGAGGGAAGATCCTCGGTGCAGCCATATTTGGATCAGTAGTTCTCGTAAAGGGTAACTACGATGACGTTAACCGCCTTTGCTCAGAGCTCGGTGATGACCGGCGGTGGGCGTTCGTGAATATCAACATGCGCCCGTTCTACTCAGAAGGCAGCAAGTCGATCGGCTACGAACTGGCTGAACAACTCGGTTGGCACGCCCCGAAGCATGTCGTCGTACCTGTCGCATCGGGCTCACTCTTCACAAAGGTCTACAAAGGTCTGCAAGAGTTCGCTCAGCTTGGACTTATCGACAACGCCGACACGAAAATGCACATCGCACAGCCATTCGGCTGTTCGCCAGTTGCTAAGGCATTCATTGAAGGCCATGCTCACCCGAAACCTGTAATTCCCGACACTATCGCCAAGTCTCTTGCTATCGGATCACCAGCCGACGGTATGTACAGCGTTGATATTGCCAACATAACCGGCGGATCTGGAACAATTGTTCCAGAAAGCGAAATTGCTGAAGGTATGAAGCTACTGGCTGAAACCGAAGGTATCTTCACCGAAACTGCCGGTGGTGTTGTCATTTCAACTCTTCGCCGACTTGCGCGTGAAGGTGTGATCGGTCCCGACGAAGAAACTGTCGCACTTATCACCGGTACAGGCCTCAAGACCATTGAAGTAATCGCTGATTCTGTCAAGACTGTAACTATCGACCCGACGGCTCGTTCGTTTGATGAAGTCGTAATGCCGGACCACACAGGAGCGCCAGTTTCATAATGCCTTTCCGAAGAGTTAAATTTACTTTCAAGACCGAGAGAATCCAGAGCCCGGTGATTTACGAACTCGGTCACAAGTTCGATGTTGTAACAAATATTCGGCGTGCTGACATCGATTCCGAGAATGGCTGGGTCATTCTAGAAATCGAAGGCTCTGTAGATGAGATTGAACGCGGCTTGCAGTGGGTAAGAGACCAAGGATCAGAAGTAAATTCATTGGATGGCGATATTCTTGCCGGCTAGCATGCTTGCACTGAACTAACCAACACGACACTAATTTGCAACGAAATTGGCTAATTAGCGTCTAAGATGTTTGTAGATATAAATTGAGCCGTAGATTCGAAATCACATGGCTCACGAGAAAACAGGAAATCTGATGTCCGTAACAGTAAAAATCCCAACGCCTCTCAGGAAACTGACCAACGGTGAGACAAGTGTGACGGTCGAGGGCGTAACCGTTGGTGCGATCGTAGATTCACTCCAGGCGGCATACCCCGGTATACAAGAACGACTAATCGATGAAGAGGGCGGTCTACGGCACTTCGTAAACATCTACCTCGACGGTGAAGATGTTCGATACCTCGATGGTTTGAACAGTGCCGTTAGAGACAATGCTGAACTGAGCATTGTTCCTGCTGTCGCAGGCGGAACCAAGTAGCACAACAGCGGTCGCAGCCTCGGCTACCTAAAAAATAAACGCACCCATTCCAGGATGACCGGTTTGGGTGTTTTTGTTTTAGGAATAACTCGATGAGAGCACTACTTGCGTCGATAAAGTGCTAAAAAGCCGAGATAGACAAAAAATCTTGAAGTACATGAACAACTGATTACAGATACAACGGCACCCGACTGCGTTATTGTCGTATTTCCAGAGATGTCGTTGACTTGATATCTTGATCCCGCAATTCAGTCTATGTGTTTTTCGGAATCGCCAAGCATAACTCCAACGGCGGACCGTACATCTCGAAGATCAACACCAGCAACGGAATGCTCAGTGGGATTTATCGAAAAAGGAATTGTGCTGATAACGAAACATTATTCAGCCCAGAAACAGAATCGTATTTCGGAGAAGTTGCCAATGTAGGATTCGGCGTGGCTGTGTGTGCTGGTCATTCGGTACCAACCGAATTCGTTGCAATCTCTAACGCTGGAGCAGCAATAGTCTTTCACCCATCGGTACCTGGCTTGTACGGAGACCGCAAGACCGACGACGCTTCATTGCAGAGTGGGTTCGACTGGTGGCGAACATCTTGCATCGATATTGACACTAAACGGGCTAAAGAACTAGGAATTTACATTGCTGTCTGCACGCAAGCCGGATCGACCGTAGATGAAGGCTTTCTGGGGTGGTCGGTATTGTTTGGTTCCGACGGCGAAATAATCGCCGAATTGCCAAACTGGCGACAGGGAAATCTCATCATCGAAATCTAACTGATAACACTAAGAATCGCTTCTCGCACTATCTCGTCAGGCACGTCGTCGCGCGTGGTGGCTTTGCCCGGTCCTTCTAGCAGCACCCATCGAATCGTTCCGCCACGAGATTTCTTATCGCTCTTTGTAGCGTCGATCAATTCGTCAACGTTGAGACCTGGAGCCTTTACGGGAAGATCGTAGCTCTCAAGCACTCTGCGTTGACGATCCACCAGCTCTGGGTCGATCATGCCAAGCTTCTCGGCGATTCTCGCAGCGACCATCATCCCTATGGCAACAGCCTCACCGTGCAAGTACGTTCCGTATCCAGAAACCTTCTCTATCGCATGCCCCACGGTGTGACCGTAATTCAGCAGTACTCGGTGATCGCCGGTTTCGAATTCGTCGGCCGAAACGATTTCACCCTTTATGGCAACACTTCGTCGAATAGCCGCTACAGGCTCTTCACCGTCGAGCGATTTCATCTGTGAAGCCAACCGCTCGAATGTGTCGAGAAGTTGTGCATCCAGAATAAATCCGTGCTTTACAGCCTCGGCCCAGCCAGCAGACATCTCGCGTGCAGGCAACGATCTCAGATGTGCCACATCCTGCAGCACTAACTTTGGTTGATGAAAAGCACCGATCAAATTCTTCCCGGTCGGAATATTCACGCCGGTCTTGCCGCCAATCGATGAATCGACCATCGCAGCGAGGCTTGTAGGCACATGAACTACAGCGACCCCTCGTAGCCACGTTGCAGCAACAAAGCCAACGAGATCACCAGTAACACCACCGCCCATCGCCACAATAATGTCGCCGCGTTCGACTCGTAGATCAGCTAGCCATTCGTAGACAACTTGAACTGTTTCGACATTCTTGTTCTTCTCACCGATTTCCAATGCGAGAAGATGGGTTTCATAACCGCCACGTTCGAGCGCTTCCTGGGCTTTACGAGTTGGATTCGGGAACATCATTGCATCAGCGACTAAGAACGCCCTGCCCTTAAGGCCCGTTTTGGCAAGTTCAAAACCCAGGTCATCGATAATATTTCGACCGACTACAACTCGGTAGCTTCCCTGAGTCGTATTTACGGTTGCAGCAAGGTTTTGGTCATGGTCAGTCATTTGAATCCGTCATCCCACTATTTCGCCAGGCTTCAGCAATCGCTTCAGCGACCTCGTCGTGAGATTTGGCCTCGGTGTCGACAATCACATTCGCAGTCGAATAGGCATCTTCACGTTCAAGCAGCATTTTACGAAGTTTTTCAATAGGTGCATCGTCGCCAAGTAATGGACGCAATGTGCGACCTCGCTGATTTGCTGACCTTACTAGTCTCTGATGAATTACCTCAGGGCTAGCGCTCAATCTAACAACCAAACCGGAAGACTTCATAGTCGCGCGATTTGTTTCTTTCACGGGAACACCGCCACCAGTCGAAACTATGCGACCGCCTCGTTCCGCTACCTCTTCGAGTATTTGAGATTCAAGATCACGAAAGTAGTCTTCACCGTTCTCTTTAAATATGAGAGGAATTGACTTGCGTGCTCGATCTTCGATTACGCCATCCATCTCGACAAACGGCCAGCCCAGTAACTCGGCGACGCGCCGACCAGATCGAGTCTTGCCGGTTCCCGAAAGACCAATCAGGTATATGTTCGGCTTGGCGCCGGTAGTTTCGCTCAATGCTTGTCTGTTCCGTAGCTTCTGAAAAATGAAGCCTAGCTGTTACCAAATTCTTGGTGAGATTCGACGTACCCCGCGTAGTTACGCTTGATCTCTTCGAGCGAATCGCCACCGAACTTCTCGAGCATCGCCTCGACCAGCGTGAGAGCCATCATTGCTTCACCCACCGGACACGCTCGGGCGACCTGACATATGTCGCTGCGGTTGTAAGCGGCGTCTACGAGTTCGCCTGTGTTGATATCTACTGATGGAAGTGGATTTGTCATAGTGGCGATGGGCTTGATCGCTACGTTCACAACGATCGGATTTCCGTTTGACATACCGCCTTCGATTCCACCAGCATGATTCGTAATCTGCTTGAATCGGCGCGGGTCAGACGAGTCAGGCTCAATCACATCTTGAACTTCACGGCCTGGCTTGCGAGTGTTTGAAAAACCTGTGCCGATTTCTACACCCTTCACGGCGTTGATGCTCATCATTGAATGAGCTAGCCGTGCATCCAGCTTGCGATCCCAGTGAACGTAGCTACCTAGACCGACAGGTGCTCCAAACGCGACAACTTCGAACACACCACCAATGGTCGTGCGTTCCTTCTTTGATTTATCGATTGCAGCTTTGAATCGGGCATCTGCATCGGCATCTGATGCGCGAACTTCCGAACCTTCAACAACGTCCCAGTCGACGTCCTCAGTCGCTACCGAACGTCCGTCTTGATCACCGGTTGTAACAGATCTCGAGTGAATTGAAATACCTATTTCTTCGAGAAGTCGTCGTGCAATAGAACCTGCGGCAACCCTTGCTGCGGTCTCTCGAGCTGACGCTCGTTCTAGCACGTTGCGAAGATCATGTTGCACGTATTTCAGCGCACCCGGGAAATCAGCGTGCCCGGGAACAATTTTTGTGTAGACCTTCTTGTCCACATCATCGCCGACTTCGGAAACCGACATAGCGTCTGCCCAGTTGGCGAAGTCTTTGTTTTCGATCCACATTGCGATCGGCGAGCCAAGAGATATTCCATGACGAACACCTGAACGAAGATCAGCGCGATCTTTCTCGATCTTCATGCGACCGCCTGAACCGTAGCCTTTTTGCCGACGAGACATCTGTTTTTCGATGTACTCCTCGGTTAGTTCAAGACCAGCGGGAATCCCCTCAACAATTACTGTCAGGCCTTGACCGTGTGATTCACCGGCCGTGAGGTATCGAAAAGTCGTCATTCGTAAAGATTCTCGTTCACTGTGAGGGTTGTCGGCAGATATATGTCATATCAAGCGGAGGGAGAAATCATACTTCAATCGCACTTCATGACCCCACTTGATATTTTGTATCTTCGATTATAGGCAGTTGCCAGAAGCTGCACCGAATTAACCGGATTTTAATGCCTTTTCAATCGCGCTAAACATCGTGTCGACTGGTGCAGTCTGACCAGTCGCCATCTCGAAACCTTCAATTCCCTGGAACACCAACATCGTCATGCCACCTGCCGGTTCCCCACCGGCTTCTTCGACCTCACGCAGGAACTTAGTTGTTGGCGGAGCGTAGACAACGTCATATCCCACGGCATCGGCTGAAATCATGTCGGCAGTAGCTGGCGTTGCCAGCTCTGCAGGACCACCAACCATCCCCAAAGAAGTAGCGTTTACGAGCAAATTCGCATATGGAACATAGTTAGTTAATTCGTCTCGACTGATACTGGTAGCGGTCGGCTTGAATCGACCTGCAGTGAAGTCGTTTGCGAGAGCTTGAGCCTTCTCGACTGTTCGATTCGCAATCGTTAGTCGATTTACCCCAGCTGTTTTCAATGCGTAAATAATCGCCCGGGCAGCTCCACCGGCTCCAAATACAACCGCATCTGCGCCCTTCGGGTCAAATCCGGCTTTTTCCTTGAGCGCCCGAAGAAATCCGGAACCGTCAGTATTGTGTCCAACGAGCTTGCCGTCGCGATTGAAAATCCAGTTCACTGCGCCAATCGCTTCAGCCGCTTCGGTTAGTTCATCCACCAAAGGAATCACATCTTGCTTGTACGGAAGCGTCACGCACGAAGCGATGAAACCACTTTCACGGAAAGTCGCTACCTTGGCTTCTAAATCCTCTGGTAGTACATCCCACGCCTCGAACGTCTCGTCGATTCCGAGTTCGTCAAGTCCAGCCTGCTGGAAGATGGGTGATTTAGTGTGTCCTATAGGATGACCCATGATGCCGATATTGCTGCTCATACTTCTCCAAGTCCACGTACGGACAAATCTAGTTCGACTGCATATAAGAGTTGAGGATAATTGCGGCCGATGCTGAGTCTATCTTGCCTCTAGCCGCTCCACGTGCTTTCGAAGGATACTTTCCGGTCTGTCTTAATAGCGAATGTGCCTCTAACGTTGTCATCCGTTCGTCCCACGCCATGACCGGCAAATCGGTCTCTTTGCGAAGTCGAGCACAAAAAGCATTAACTTTGCGAGCAGCGGGACCCTGTGAACCGTCTAAAGAAAGCGGAAGACCCACCACAATTCCACGAGCATTGCGTTCGATCGCAACTTTAGTAATGTTCGAAGCATCCTGATTTCCAGATGCCTTGATCGCTTCCAGCGGAGTCGCAATCGTGCCAGTAGGATCACTTATGGCGAGCCCAATACGAGCCTCACCATAATCGACTCCGAGTAATCTGCCATGATCTTTGATGACTAGTCCCCTACCCGACCGCTTAGCGATTCACGAATGATTCCCTCGGTAGCTGCAAGAGCCTTAGGTAGTTGCTCAGCATTCTTGCCACCTGCCTGAGCCACCGCCGGATTTCCACCACCACCACCACCCATAAAGCCCGCGATTGCCTTTGCGATATTGCCCGAGTGAATTCCAGCTTTTATCGTGTCATCGGTCGCCATAACTACGACTGTCGGCTTGCCTTCGATCACGCTGCCCAGTACTAACACACCTTTACCGATCTGATTCTTCAGATGTTCCCCGGTTTTTCGAAGCGCACCGAAGTTGGACGCTGGCACTTCGCTTACTTCAACGTGAATCGAAACGTCGCCTAATTCGATATCAAAGCTCATGGCGGAACTGTTTGAACTACCACCACTGACACTTGCTTGAAGAAGTTTTTCTTCAAGCTGTTCCACCTGCTTGCGAGCCTGTGCCAGATCGCTCGCCAATGAGTTGACTCGGTCTCCAGCATCAGCCGCAGGAACACGGAATTTCAGAGCGATCTCGTCGAGAGCACCGAATCGTTCAAATATCGCTTCTTCCGACGCAACACCGGTGATCGCTTCCATTCGGCGCATTCCCGATCCAATGCCAGCTTCAGACGTGATGACAAACGTGCCAATTCCACCAGTGTGATCCATGTGCGTTCCACCGCAAAGCTCGTAGCTCCACGGAGCATCGATCTTGATGGTGCGAACCTCGTTGTCATAGGTGTCGCCGAAGAACGCCAATGCGCCTTCTTCTACGGCCTCGCCATACGTTGTCCAATGAACCTCAACTTCTCGGTTAAGTCGAATTTTCTCGTTAACACGATCTTGGACCGCTTTTATCTGGTCGCGGGTTAGAGCCTTCATATTGGTGAAGTCGAATCGCAGTCGATCAGGGTCTACAACAGAACCAGCCTGCCTAACGTGACTGCCGACAATTTCACGCAGAGCGGCATGTACTAGGTGAGTAGCTGTGTGATTGCGCCGAATGCGTTCTCGACGCTCTCCGTCGACCGAGGCGGTAACGCTGGTACCTTTTCTCAACGAACCGGATGTTATTGTTCCAGAGTGAACATTCACGTGACCGTATGGAGCCTGTGTGTCGTTAATCGTTACTTCGACACCGTCGCCAGAAATTATGCCGGTGTCGCCGACTTGACCACCACGAGCAGCGTAGAACGGCGTCTCACCGAGAATTATCTCGACCTCGTCGCCTTCATTAGCCGAATCGACGGCTTCCCCGTTTTGAACTATAGCTGTGATCGTTGTTTCCGAGACAAGAGTCTCATAACCAGTAAACGGTGTGTCTTCGACGCCGAGATATTCGTATATCCGGGTCGACTCAGCGTTCCCGCCAAACCCGCCAGCTGCACGTCCTCGCTCGCGCTGGGCTTCCATTTCCGTCTCGAAGCCGGCTCGGTCGACTGTCAGATCTTCTTCTCCAGCGACTTCTTCGGTCACTTCGACTGGATAGCCGTATGTGTCGTACAGAACAAACGCCTCAGTCCCTGAAACGTTGGATCGCCAGCTATCGATAGCATCCACATCACCGGATTCGACCAGTCGTGCAAGTTCGGCCATAGCCAAACGAGTTCCCACTGACTTGCCGTCATCGCCCATATGCGAGTTCAGCTTTTTGCCATCTTTAAGTTGCGCGGCTGCATCAGGATGTTCGCTGCGGTAGTTGACCATTCCTGAAAGCACCAGAGCGCCGAACTCAAGCGTTCGGGAGAAGCTGTTCTCTTCCTGCTCAAGGACATCCTTGATGAACTCGTAGTTACCAACTAGCTCAGAATATACATGTCCCATGTGATCGGAAACAGTTTTTGAAATTGACGAAAGCATAGGCGTGTGCATGCCTAGCTCGCGTCCAAATAGCATTCCGCGTCGAATTAGATGGCGAAGAACGTAACCTCGACCCGAGTTGCCAGGAATAACTCCGTCACCAATCAGGAATGAAGCTGACCGTGCGTGCTCGGCAACAATCCGCATAGCTTTGTCGGTTTCTTTATCCTGCCCCCACTCTTTTCCAGACAGTTGCTCGACTTTGGCAATGATTGGCCTGAACGCATCGGTTTCATACACATTTGATTCGCCTTGAAGCACAGCAAGCATGCGCTCGAATCCCATGCCGGTGTCGATGTTCTTAGCCGGTAGCACCGTGTCGTTTCCGTCAAGATCACGGTAGAACTGAGTGAATACGAGGTTGTACAACTCTACGAAATCATCGTGATAGTTCGGTCCCCACACACCTTTGCGAACAGGATCATCTACCGCTGGAACGTCATCGAGTGACCCTTGGTAGTAGTTGATCTCTGAGCTCGGGCCACATACGCCCTCGTCCCCCGCCGGTCCCCACCAGTTGTCTTCATTACCAAATCGGTAGATTCGATCGGCTGGAATTCCCAACTCTTTCCAGATGTTTTCTGCTTCGTCGTCAGTGGTATAGACGGTGTAGTACAGTCGTTTTGGATCAAGACCGAATCGGTTAGTAAGTAGATCGAGCGCCCATGCGCACGCCTCTTTTTTGAAGTAGTCACCGAAGCTGAAATTGCCCAGCATTTCAAACATCGTTAAATGCGTGTCGTCTCCAACTTCTTCGATATCGGTGGTTCGGAAGCACTTCTGTGAAGTCGTGACACGCGGGTGAGGTGCCTCTTTTTCTCCAGAAAAGTACGGCTTGAACTGTGCCATCCCCGAGTTTGTGAGAAGCAATGTCGGGTCAGCGGCAGGGATCAGCGATGACGAGGGCATTCGAAGGTGGTCATGTCCTTCGAAGTACGAAAGGAAAGCCTCTCGTAATTCACCTGCTGTCTTTGGAGGGCTGGAGGTCATAGTTCTCCGAACTGTGCGCGTAACTAGATCAGAACAATGTCGAACAACTGATTTTAGTTAGCGGTCGATTTGCGTGTCAAAGTTGATTTACGAGATGCGAATTTTGACGGCTACCAGTTAGCGTGATTGAGCTTGGAACTAAATGTAAACGACCGTCGTGTGCGGCAATGGCTCGATCAAGAGCTTTTAGCGCCACGATAGGCCAAATTCCATGGCTCAACAGAGCGGTGATTTATCAAATACCGCTTCGTACTCCAGCGAAGCCGAAACTCTGTATCAAATGGCGATGAAGCTATTATCCGACAGGAAGTTAATCGTGGTCTTGAACCGGGGTCCGCTAAATTTCGCTGAAGATCATTCAAGGAACCTCGTAGCTCGACGTGACCCATCTCAATTATCAGAGATGTTTGAATCGCTCTCTGACCTACCGATTTTCTGGGTCTCCGGCGTACCGGGTCGCAAAGCTGCTGAAAAGCAAGTAAACGACTTTGGCGTATTGCGAAAGGCCGTACTACCTAAAGATTGGAAGGTGATGTTTGTTTCTTCACCCCGGCGTGTTCACCACAAGTTATACAACGTAATTTGTAATCCCCTATTCGACGATCCGACCGCGACCATTCTCCAAATTCTCAGTGAATTTAACGAAGTCGCCCACAACAAGTAATCATCCACTACTCATTATCAACATTATCTACGAGCAACGTCCGTGCCTTGATGTCCATTGTTGCTGCATTAGACACCCGAGAGGCGGTAGCCATCGCTACTGCAGCAAGCAATTCTTCTCGACGTTCAGGCGTCATCAGTTCGCTGTCACGGCTGCCAGTAGTTGTGGCTTTGGTGCCTGGCGCTGCCGCAGGTTGACGTTGTGACGGTGCTGGTCGGAAAACAGGGCCAGATTCAGCAGTTCCCGGAGCACTCACATCACGAACTGTATCGGTGACGAGATCAGGTCGAAACGGAGGTTGGGCTTCTCCCCAGTAGACAGTCTGGTGCGGGAATGGGATTTCGATACCTTCTGCGTCGAGACGAATTTTGATGCGCTTTCGCATCTCACCCGTGATTTCCCACTGCTTCATCGGCTTGCAGTCTCCTAGCATTTTGAACGTTACCGCTGAATCGTCCAGTGAGTTCAGTCGAAGCACCTGAGGCGGGGTGATCAACATTAAGCCGAAGTAAGGATCGGCTGCAATATCGTCGCCGATTTCATTGAGGACTTGGATAACACGATCAACGTCTTCTTTATAGGCGACGCCAACATCGAGGTTCACTCTCGACCAGTACTTGGTCTTGTTGGATGCAACGGTAATTTCTCCGTTTGGAATAACGTGCACTTCCCCGTCGAGATCACGCAGAACCGTGCGCCTCAGGTTGATCGATTCGACCAACCCTGATATTCCAGCGATCGTCACCACGTCGCCGGTTCGATACTGGTTCTCAGCAATAATGAAAATCCCTGCGATCAAATCTCGCACCAAGTATTGGGCACCAAATCCAACCGCGATGCCTGCGATACCAAACCCTCCAAGTACAGGTCCGATCGGAACTGCAAGTTCGGTAAGAACCATGAACAGCGCAGAAACATAGATAAATGCGACAGCACCACCAACAAATACGCTGGACAGAGTTTCTGATCGTTTGAGAACTTCGTCATGATCTGCCGTCGAAGCCTGCCCTAGCATTACCGATGACAACAATCGAGGGATAGCCCGCCGGGCAACTCTTGTCGCGACCCAGCTCATGAACAGAATCAGAACAATTCGTAAGCCGTCGGTCGCTAACCAGTTTCCAGTCGATGATCCAGCGTTTTTTAGATATTCGATTGCCGGATCGATGTTATTGCCTAGAACGTGAAGGATTCCGAGAATCGCCGCTACACCAAACACGACCGCTACGAAGACATTTGAGATCCATGAATCTGCGGCCTGCACTGCCATCCCAACATCGGCAGTCGCTTCGTGTTGATCTAGTCCACGAATGGCTTGTTTCAATCCGCGTCGTAAAACGATCCGAACAACAAACCAACCAACAATGGCTGCTAACGCAATTAAAAAGGCCCATAGACCGCCACCAGCAAGCCATGCCATGAAGGTGCCATCGGCTGGGTGACCTAGAAAAACATCGAGGAAGGAGTCATCCATAGTTTGGTTCGTCGAGTAGTACTTTGAGCGAAAAGCCGCGAAGGGTCACGCTTATTGTTGAATCAGTGGCTACAGAAGATACAGCTATCGGTCTGATTCAAACTGAACAGCGGCTACTTCCCGCTACTTTCCCAGAGAGTTACGTATGGACCGCTCTTGCCAGATATCAGTCCGGCGAGGTCTTGTTGCGTGGTGTCTTTGATCGATTCACGTTCTTTTTCCATCAACGTGAAAACCTGATCATTGAGCTGTTTGAGGGAATACTGCGTCAGTCTGCTGCCAAATAAATCTTTGGTAGCCTCGTACAGTTGAGGTTTATCGAAAGCAAGCAATGACCCAGAGAAGAAAAGCACACCAACACTACCTCCTGGGTCATTTGATGCCTGGTCAATGTTGATACCGAGTTCGGCGATAATGTGCTTCAAAGAATTTGCACGAACGACCGCTTCGACTTGTTGTGGGATACCCATCAGTTCAAGGAATCCGACGTCATGCCGGCGGATCATCTTAGAAAAGTCTTCTTCGATCTTTGTATAAAAGTCTTCACCCAAGATGTTTGAAATCGAGAGCTTAAGCACCGCAGGGCCACCTGGACGATCTTTTCGGGCGTCGATAGCCATGAACTCACGCAGGTGAGGAAATATGCACAGGGTTATATCGGCGCTTTTACGGTCTGAATCAAACATGATTCGATTCTAGCCTTAGTGGAAACCTAATAGCTGTTTCACACGCTTGAAAATACCTAACTTCTCACCCCTACGAGCCTTATGCCAACTTTTCTCTGCAGAGGCCGCCCTACCAAGATTTGAGTTCCGCTGTTTCATGATATCTCGAATCTCGCGATCCTCGCTCTTATCAAGCCAGAATCCTGCATCGCTTGGGCATGCCTCGATTTCAAGATTGTAACCTCGGTATCGGAATCGCACCATCGCTTCGCCACAATGAGGACACCCGTGATCGACTTCATGCTTGCCGTACTGACGCTGACCTTTGACCATGTCATCGCTAGCAGCATTGTCTTCGAGTGATTCGATAGCAGCCGTTGTCAGCCAAACGCCGGCGCATGCCGGACATTGTGATGACTCTTCGCCCGAAGTTTTGGAATCTTCTAAGCTGGTCTTGTCTATAGGGCAGGTAAGTTGAGTCAAATTAAATGATCTTTCGAATGTATGAAGCGTTAGTTGATTGTACGAAGTTCGGAGCAAATCTGTTCTAATGAACTTGTCAAATCAAAAAAAATTCACCTAATCAGATACTAGTCAGCCTCTAATTTTGCCTGAACGTCTGGTTCGTCCAACGAATATCGGAAGTCACAATGTGAGGCTCCCTGCATTATCGTCTGCGTACGTTTCAACTTAACTTCTGAATTAAAGCCGTTGCAAAACTCGAAATCACGCGTGCAGGAAAAAATGTCTCCAAGATCAGCGAAACCAAGTGATTTGTACATTTCAGCGTATTTGCAGCGAGTCACATCGAACGAATATCGAGTCAGACTACTCTCGATGATGTCGACTTCTAGTGCTCCATGTCGACGCCATGCGTCTTTGTTGGATGCATAATCTTCCAGTCCGTTAGCGCCTATTCCCTCAGCAAATTGGGCACCCTGCTCCCGTGCTAATTTCGTTATTGCAGCACGAGCTATGTCGTTGGTTCGTTCGACACCGATTTCTTCTTGGAAAGCCCGAAGCATTGGACCTAATATCATGGCCTCGATCTGACGGCGGTCGATAACGTCCATTTGGTTTGGATCAAACACCATATTGGATTCCTTAGGTTTGCTTAGTTGAATAGTTGACGATTATTGAAGCGAAATGCTCATGGCGACAGCTCCACCGCCAGCGTGACAAATAACAGCGAGCCCTTCTTTACCCTGGGAAGACTGAAGACCGTGCATTATAGTCACGAGGATCCTGGCTCCACTGGCTCCTATCGGATGTCCCAATGCTATTGCTCCGCCGCGCAAGTTAACGCGATCCCAGTCCCATTTCAGTGCCTGTCCATTTGCAAGTACCTGTGCCGCAAACGCTTCATTGACTTCAATCAGGTCGAATTCGTCTAGAGACTGCCTGGTTTTCGTTAAAAGGTTTTGAACTGCTATACGAGGTGCGTCAAACAGCATGCCGGGTTCATTCGCTGCGTGTGCATATCCTGTAATTCGTGCGACTGGCCCGTTAGACGATTCTCCCGCCATTTGTGCGTTCGTCACCACCACAGCCGCAGCTCCATCGCTGATCGAAGAAGCGTTCCCAGGCGTAACGGTCAAACCGGGTGGGAAAACGGTTGGAAGTGCTGAAAGCCCATTCATGTTTGTGCCGGCGCGTGGTCCTTCATCTTTGTTGAAAATGACAACGCTGCCGCGGCTGCCCGTAATTTCAACAGGTGTGATTTCATCGTTAAACGAACCCTCTGTACTCGCCGTTGAGGCGAGTCGGTGGCTCCGCTCTGAGAATTCATCTTGCTGCTCTCGCGTAACGCCGTACTTTTCGCTGATCGCCTCAGCTGATCCGCCCATGTGACGATTTTCGAACGGACACCAAAGCCCGTCGTGAATAATAGAGTCGATCAGGTTTGTGTCACCCAAACGCTGGCCCGTCCGGCTGTTGACGAGCAAGTGAGGAGCCGCACTCATGTTTTCCATGCCGCCAGCTACGACTGCTGAAGCCTCACCCAACTGAACAGACTGAGCCGCCAAAATCACAGCCTGCATACCTGAAGCACAGGCTTTGTTGACCGTCAGCGCAGATACCGAATTCGGTATATCTGCGCTGATAGCAGCCTGACGGGCTGGAGTTTGACCTAAACCCGCGGAAAGCATATTTCCCATTACGGTGTATTCAATGTCGCCGCCAGTTAATCCCGATCGATCGACTGCTGCTCGAATGGCTATTGCGCCGAGTTCGGTCGCGGGGGTGCTAGCAAGTCCGCCTTGGAATTTTCCGAGAGGGGTTCTCGTTGCACCTGTAATAAACACATCGCTTTTGAGCGCGTTGACCATGAAGAGTCTTCCTGTTGACTAAACCGAGTAGGTGATTCGCCGAGTATAGATCGACTGAGATACTTTTGCCGTCTTAGGCAGAAACGACTCGAACCGTTAGACCGTCCGCCGTGAGTGCGATCTTTCCTTGCTTCAAGGCAAGTGCGTCATCGCCGTATATATCCCGTCGCCAGCCACTTAAAGCCCGTACATCGGGTTCTTCCTCAGTTGCGATACGATCGAGCTCTTTTCTGTTTGCAATCATCTGTCCAGCGACGCCGTTTTCGTCACTTCGCAATTTGAGCAATGCCTGTAAAAGAGCGACGAGTGTTTCATGCCCACGCAATGGCGGACCGCCCTTTTCTGGATCAGGACAGTCGTCGTCAGGAATTTCCATCCCAATTTGGACAGCGTCAAGAATCGCTTTACCATCACGCCCATGAGCGAAACGCTCATTAACTCCCCTGACTCGTTCGAGATCGGTGGGGGTTTGAGGGGCGTTTAACGCTATCTCGGCGAGTGCTTCATCTCGACAGACCCAACCCTTTGGAATATCACGGTTCTGTGCACTGACTTCTCGCCACTCAGTAATTTCTCTGAGTACTGCGAGTGCTCGGCGGGTTGGACGTCGAAGTCGAACCTTACGCCACAGATCTCGAGGATCGACATCGTACAAATCTTGGTCACGAAGATGCCCCATCTCTTCATGAGCCCATGACGTGCGATTCGAGTCTGAGAGTTCTTCGACTAGCTTGTCGTAGACGTCGATGAGATAAGTCACATCGCCGATCGCATAGTCGATCTGGTTGTCGGTAAGCGGACGACGTGCCCAGTCGGTCATCTGCGATCGTTTGTCGATCGTGTCGCCGACAATTCGCTGTACGAGCGTGGCGTAAGCCGGTTGATCTCCGTAGCCGCTGACCATTGCAGCGATCTGCGTATCGAACACTGGTTCGACCATTGAACTACTGGCGTTGAACATGATCTGCATGTCCTGACTCGCGGAGTGAAACACTTTCAATACGGAAGTGTTCCGCATCAGCTCGTACATAGGTTCTAGATCGATCCCTTTAGCCAATGGATCGATAGCCACCGCTTCATCGCGTGTAGCTATCTGTATTAGGCAAAGAATTGGCCAGTAAGTTTTCTCACGGACAAACTCAGTATCGACGGTAACGAATTTAGATTTGGCGGCACGTGCGCAGAAATCTGCGACATCGGCGGAATTAGTAATAAGCACTTATTGTGATGTGAGCGTTGTGCGACCCTATTTGAGAGTCGTTTACCGAATCGGGGTAACTACTGGTTGTACTCGATACCACGATTGACCGCAGACCCTGCGAGACTCACTCAGCATACATGCGAGTCCATTAGATGGACGTACGTACTGTAGTCAGAGTGGTTGAAGTTACACGATGTATCCGCTGGACTGAATGTGAAAAGTACACAGCGCTGGCCTGTGATATTTTCGAAACGGAGTAGAATTTCACAAGATCAAAAGGCTTAACAGCATGTTTGGCGACAAATATTGGAGTCGACTAAATCTCCCTGTATCGATAGACAGTATTGAGTACGCCATCAAACTTGAGGATCGCTGGATCCTCTTCATTTCAAAACTTGGTTATTAATTAGAGTATGAACGACGGGTATTTTTTCCTGACAATTTGTCAGGTAACCGGTCATCCGTGTTATTTACGGTGCATTTTATGCGTTCCGAATATCTGCTAGGCAACCACGATTGGTCTAGATCCATCTAAACTTGTGATGGATACAAATAGACATTTCTAAGACAGATACGAGAGAGATTCAAAGTGGACTCGAAAGGATATCGAGGTCGAAAACACCCGCCCTACTGTACCTGTTTCACCTGCGTCGCTGATCGTCTGACTCGAAATAGTGTATCCGGGCCTAAGGGATTACTTCTACGGATTCTGCGAATCTTCAGTATTAGTCGATAGCTCTTAGAGCTTTTCGAACCCGAAGAATCTGCCTAGAACCCAACCGATGGCGAGTCCGATCAGGACTGAAAACGGGATACCGAACAGAACGCTGACCATCGCTACATCTTTTGCGTTGGTTTCCGCATCATCGAACTGGACTAGTGAGATTACGAGAAACGCTATTCCCATAATAAATCCCAATGCTGCACCCATCAGTGCCGATTTACTAAATCTCAACTCTGTCGATCCTCTTCACTAGTACGCTGATCCATTATCCAGCGTTGTATGTTTCGTATTTGTTCTCGCACGGATTTCCGTTAGTTACGTGCATTCGATTATCACTAGGTTCAAGGATGATCGAAATAACGCTACGTTGCCAACCCGTGTTTGGCTCATCATTGGGATGCCGACATATCGACGTAGGGAAACCATCGTGGTCCGACAACAATAATTTAGCGTCGTCGATCGATACTTTTCCTTGATTCAGCCGAGCGTTTAGAAGTTCTTTACCGCGATCTCGTCGTTGGAATGACTGACCATAGATTTTGTCGGAGAAATCATCATTATTCGACACATACGATGGATGAACACAGTGATTCGTGTGGACCAATACACCATCTGAATCTGTCGTAATCGATTCGACAGATTCCGGCATAATCTCAAGATTCAGCGGGCCTTCATTCGTAATCATCGCAGCGTTGGCAGTGAGTGCTCTCGGAGCTGACTCCACCGCACTTATAGCTTCAGCAGTAGTCTTTGCTTCCAGGATCGCACGAACAAAAAAGTACCAAGGAAGCCCTTTTGGATCCGATGGTCCATTTAAAGCATTCATGCATATGCCGATCCCATACGAACTGAATCCCATATAAGCAACTAATCCTGGCTGCATCCATGATGTGAAGGCTGCCTTGCCGTGTCCCTTCCGAGTGATCACGGTCGACAGCGGAGCCATCGCTGGATCGTTGTCCCAGTTCTGACCTGCAAAGCCCTTGCCTGAACTAGAAGACTCCGCCGAAACCATGATCGACGTACAGCCCTCCGATTGGTAACCGAGCATGTTCCTTGCATTGAACACCATCAAGCGCTCGACAGATATACCTGAAGCGTTGGATGTACCTTCCATCTCTTTGAGAGAGTCAGGGAAGAACTCCGCAACACGGTCGAAACTACGCAGAGCTACTTGTTCAGCGCGTTCCCATGTAACTTGTTGAATTGCACCTTTGTTGAAGCGCTCGAGCACAAGATCCGAAAGTTCAACGATCTGGCTTCGGAAGTGCTCGCCAATCTGTTGTCCCATTTCGACCGGTGAGCCGCTAACGGTTAATTCAGGAAAACGTGCATTGGTTTGAGAATTCATAAATAATTAACTAGAGCTATATGGCTTCCGATTCATACTTGGTGACAACGAAAGCAATCAAAATAACACCGAGTTGTTTGCTAGACTCGCTGCCTCTTGAGATTTCATTAGCTAATTGTGAGGGTACGTATCGATGGGAACAGACCAAGCCAACGGCAAAATACTTCGTTCAGAGGAGTGGTTTGGAACCAGAGATCTTGAAGGCTTCCTGCATCGTGCCGGTCTAAAGAATCAAGGATGGTCTGAGAAATCATTCGCTGGACGCCCAGTGATCGGCATTGCCAACTCTTGGTCGGAAGCCACGCACTGCAATGCTCACCTACGTGATCTTGCTGAACACGTAAAACGTGGAGTTCTCGCCGCTGGTGGATTCCCGATCGAATTCCCAACTATTTCACTTGGCGAGTTCTTCCTTTCACCGACATCTATGTTTTGTAGGAATCTTATGTCGATGGACACCGAAGAGATGATCCGCGGCCTCCCTATTGATGGTGTTGTTCTGCTTTCGGGTTGTGACAAAACCACGCCTGCAATGCTGATGGGCGCTGCTTCAGCCGACCTGCCTGCAATCGTTCTTACCGGTGGACCTCAATTGAAGGGCAACTGGAAGGGCGAAGAACTTGGGTCTTGTACCGACTGTCGTCGTTACTGGGCTGAGCTACGCGCTGGAACAATAACTCAAGCCGAATACGATTCGATGGAATCGGCAATTTATCGTTCACCAGGCCACTGCATGGTCATGGGCACAGCTTCGACTATGGGTGCGATTGTTGAAACTCTCGGCATGTGCTTACCCGGGGGTGCTGTCGTTCCCGGTGCCGACTCCCGCCGAAAAGTTCTCGCCGAAGAATCCGGTCGAGCAGCAGTGGATCTTGTAAAGAAGGGCATTCGACCTTCCGACATCATGTCTCAAGATGCATTCGACAATGCAATTCGCATGCTTTTAGCAGCTGGTGGTTCGACAAATGCGATTATCCACCTAACTGCTATAGCCGGTCGTGCAGGCATAAAGCTTCCACTTGAACGGTTCAATGAGCTGTCCGAAACAACTCCGGTAATAGTCAATCTCAAGCCGGGCGGAAAGTATCTGATGGAAGACCTGTTCTATGCCGGCGGCGTAGAAGCGGTTCTCAAGAAGATGTCGAGTTTGCTGACGCTAGATTGCCTCACGGTCACTGGTGATACGCTCGGCGAGAACATTGCCGACGCTGAATGTCATAACGATGACGTCGTGCTATCTCTTGAAACCCCGCTTGCCAAAGAAGGTGGCTTGTCAGTCCTGAAAGGTTCGCTTGCTCCGGATGGCGCAGTGATCAAACACATCGCAGCTTCTCCTGAATTGTTGCAGCACACAGGTCGCGCTGTCGTATTTGAGAATCCACTCGATCTCAAGAACCGAATCGACGACCCTGATCTTGATGTAACTAAGGACGACATTCTCGTCATGAAGGGAGCAGGTCCTGTTGGTGGCCCAGGAATGCCAGAGGCTGGATTTCTACCACTGCCGAAGAAGCTTCTCGCTCAAGGCGTGCGCGATATGGTCCGAATATCCGATGCACGTATGAGCGGTACGGCGTTTGGAACGATCGTGCTTCACGTGTCACCAGAGTCCCACATTGGAGGCCCGCTAGCCCTCGTGCAATCGGGAGACATGATCACGTTAGATGTTGAAGCGAAGAAGCTTGATCTAAATGTTAACGAAGTTGAGCTTGCACGACGCCGAGCAGTATTACCGGAGCCTGTAGCAGATGGCGGGTTCACTCGTGGTTACGGAAAGATGTACTCACAGCACATTACCCAAGCTCAGGATGGCTGCGACTTCGACTTCTTGGTCGGCAAAACACCTGTTGAGACCCACGTCGAATCAGCAACTCACAACGCTGGATTCCACACTGGCTGATCGCGCGACTAAATAGTTAGTCAGGCGTTGGTGCATTGTCGGGAATAAGCCCTGCAGTACGTATGTCGCTCCATACCGCAGCAGGAATGTCTTGCTGCACCATGGCGATATTTTGCTCTAGCTCAGCGATCGTCTGGGCACCTGGTACCGCAGTAGCAACTGCCGGGTGAGCAAGAACGAACTGAAGTGCTGCGGCTTTTAAGTCGACTCCATGCGCAACACATATTTCAGTCAATTTACGTGCCGTAGAAACTAAATCATCTGAGGCCTGTTCGTAATCGAACGTTACCGGTTGTGAAAGATCACGAGCGAGAATGCCCGAGTTGTACGGTCCACCAATAGTGATCTTCACATCACGCTCGACACAGGCAGGCAGGAATTCAGACAAGCTTGAGTGGTCTAGGAGAGTGTATCGACCCGCCAGCAGGATGATGTCTAGGTCGAATCGCTGGATGAATTGCAATGGCATTTGCCACTCGTTCATTCCACAACCGATTGCCTTGATAGTTCCTTGATCTCGGAATTCAATCAGAGCTGGGAACGCTTCGTTTAGAGCTTGCCTTTCACCGTACGTTTCTACATCTGGATCATGAACGTAGATGATTTCCACGCTATCGAGATTTAAGCGCTTTAGGCTTTCTTCGATAGATCGGTGAACGTCGTCTCGAGTCCACGAATTGACAGCGACTAGCTCCCCGATGCCATCCGGATCATCTGAAGCAACCATTCCGCCTTCAACAGCATTAAGAACCCGACCGATTTTTGTCGAAACAACGAATGAATCGCGATCTGCAGACGCGTACGAAGATTGACCTACCCGAGCTTCTGCACGCCCAGAACCATAGAGTGGTGCTGTATCGACATACGAAATGCCCAGTTCTTGAGCACGGTCAATGACCTTTACGGCCTCGTCATGTGCTGTGCCACCGTAGAGGCCGTCACCGAGCACCATTCCACTCAACGGCGCAGTTCCTAGGCCGAGCCTCGGAACTGAAATGCCGGTGTTTCCTAATGGGATTTTCTGGAATGGATCCATCTCGATGAACGGTCCTGTCGATTACTAAGTGCTAGATGTTTACCTATGAACTACTCCGATACCAACTCTGCGATGGCGTCACCAACTCCTTCGGTGGTTGAAGAACCGCCAAGGTCAGGTGTCAGAAGTTCGCCCTGCTCAAGTAACTGCAGAACAGCAGCATCAACGTCGGCGGCAGCAGCGTCTTCACCGAGGTGGCGAAGCATCATTGCACTTGTCAAAATTTGAGCCATCGGATTGGCAATTCCCTGACCTGCAATGTCTGGAGCCGAACCATGTGTTGGCTCGAACATAGATGGAACTGATCGGTCAGGGTTTATGTTTGCGCTTGAAGCCAATCCCATACTGCCAGTGATGATCGCACCAATGTCTGTAATGATGTCTCCGAAAAGGTTCGGAGCCACGATTACATCAAACATCTCAGGTCGTCGAATAAGATCCATGCAAGCTGCGTCTATCAGTAGCGATGCCGAGTCGATGTCTGTGTACTCTTCGGCAACTTCTGCGAACGTGCGGTCCCAGATAGTCATGTAGCCAAGAGCGTTCGATTTCGTGATGGATGTGACGTGGTTCTTTTTGCCACGTTCACGGGCGAGATCAAACGCGTATCGAATAGCTCGCTCACAACCCATGCGTGTGTAAACGGCTGTCTGTACAGCGACTTCATTTGGTGTCCCGTGGTAAGCGAATCCACCAATGTTGAGGTATTCACCTTCAGTATTTTCTCGAATTACGGTTAGGTCAATATCGTAAGGCTTCTTGCCAGACAAAGGAGACTCAACACCAGGGTACAAAACCGAAGGGCGTAAGCAAATATACTGGTCGAAACGTCGACGAATCGGCAGCAGTAGGCCGTCGAGAGTGATGTTGTCCTGAATGTCAGGGTGCCCCACTGCTCCGAGGAATACAGCGTTGAAGTCCTCAAGAGTTACCAGCGCGTCATCCGGCATCATCTGGCCGTTTTTAAAGTAGTAATCGGAACTCCAAGGAAGCTCTGTGTAATCCCATGTAATACCGTATTTTGGAGTAAGGGCATCGAGCACTTTCATGCCTTCGTTTACAACGTCGACACCAATTCCGTCACCTTTGACGATTGCGATTTTATGTGTTGCCATTCGAGCGGATTCCTATTTTTGTTGGTTACGTAATAATTGGATAGTGTGGTGAGATCCAGTGATCGAATCGAACCACGTTGCTGAATTTGTCTTAATTCATGAAACGGGATTACTTAGATCGCTCTTCGATGAGTTCGAGAACTCCCGAAATGTCATGCTCTTTTTTGCCGGCATCCATCATTGTGTTGTACATCTCGAGTGACTTGGTAGCCAGTTCAAGCGAAAGACCTTCATCTTCAGCTAACTCGCCGATAATGCCGAGATCTTTCCAGATGAGACGGAGAGGCGCAGCTGAATTTGGGAAGTCTCGAGCTGCAGTCATTGGAGCATTTCGTTCGATCATCGTACTACCGCCCCAACTTACTCCAAGTAAGTCAGCAGCTGTTTGAATATCTACTCCAGCTGAATTGGCGAGGGCGAATGCTTCAGCAGCGGCAACGCTATGTACGCCGACGAGGAGCTGGTTGATCAGCTTCATTGCGGTGCCTGCGCCAGTAGGTCCCATCAGTTTGACGTTGGCACCCATTTTGGCAAAGTACTCATACGCAAGGTCGAACGCATCTTCGGAACCGCCCACCATGATCGCTAATGTGCCACCTGCTGCTCCACCAGGACCGCCTGAGATAGGAGCATCGAGGAAATGGGCACCTTTGGCCTCTGCGGCTTCGGCACAAGCACGTGATGTTGCAATATCTACCGTTCCGTGATCAACGATCACCTGACCCGAGTGTGCGTTGGCGATTACGCCATCTTCACCAAGAAGAATTTCTCGAGAAGTTTTCACATCTGGTAAACAGACCATCACGACTTCGACGTTCTTGGTTAGTTCGGTGACGGAAGTTGCGCCCTTCGCACCACGTTCGATCATCGCTTCGATCTTCGATTGTGTGCGTGTGAACACAGTAAGATCAGTACCCTTTTCGAGAAGGTTGTCGACCATCCCCTGTCCCATGTATCCAAGACCCACAAAGCCGACTGACATTATTTGAGAACTCCCGTGGAAAATCTGATATTGATTGTGCGTAAATGTGAATTTATGTCACATCGTTACGTAAATAAAGAAGATAGCTACCTCGATACGTGACGGGATTATATCGGCTACTCGGCTGTGGATTGTCGAAAGTTGAATATATTTTCAGCAGATACGGATTTAGTTAAAAAAAGGCGCCGGAATAATCCGACGCCTTTTTTTCTTTTTTTGAATTGAGACTAGTCCAGTTGTCGCAACCTTGGGTCGAGTCGGTCTCGCAACCAGTCACCGAAGAAGTTCAATGACATCACAACCAAGAAGATTGCGAATCCGGGCCAGAATGAAATCCACCATGCTTCTTCAATGAACGCCCTACCGTCACTAACACTCTTGCCCCATGCAGGGATCGGGTCTGGAATACCAGCACCCAAGAATGAGAGTGTTGATTCGGTCAGAATCAATTGACCAACTCGAAGTGAGGCAACAACAAGAATTGTGCTGTATGTACCTGGCAATATGTGCTTGAGAATAATCCGTATCGAAGACGCACCAGCTACTCTAGCCGCAGCGACATATTCCTGACCACGAATAGTCAATACATCAGCACGAACTTGTCGTACGAAAGCTGTCCAAGCCACAAGAGTGATCAAGAATATGACAACACCCTTAGCGGCTCCTCCTGACTTTATGAATTGCTGAGCTACCACCAGTGCGATCAAAATAAACGGAAGTGCTAACCACACATCCACAAGACGCATCAATATCTCGTCAGTCCATCCACCAAAATAACCTGAGACTATTCCCAAAAGAGATCCGACAATAATTCCTGTAGTGAGGGCGTATGCAGTCACTTCAAGAGAAATACGTGCGCCGTAAATCACACGAGAAAATACGTCACGTCCTAAGTTATCGGCACCAAGTATGTATACCGAACGTGAGAAGGTGCTCTTCTTCGCCCTATTAAACGCCGAGCGCTGTTTAGTTATCGACATGTCGTAGTCAGCGGGGTCTGGCGCAGTGTTGAACTCTGGTCTTTCAGCACCCCAAGTTGGCGGATAGTTTCTGAATGAAAGAGACTGTGAAATAGGATCTGCTGGTGCTAAAACAGGAGCGAATATACCCGAAATAAGCAATATAACCATGATTATCAGCGGGATTATCGGCCATCGTCTAATGAAGTAGATAGCCTGAGAAGCGATTCCACGTTTTGCAACGCTACGCTGTTCTACGCTTTTACCCGTTTCCGAAGCACTATTGTTGGTTTGTATGTCAGCCTGTTGAGCCATGTGCCTACACTAAAAACTAAATGTCTTTAAAAATTTGTACAGTGTCTAGTCGTACCGAATTCTCGGATCGATGTATGCGTACAAAAGGTCGGTGATGAAAGTCATACCAACGAACAAAATTGTGAAGAAAAACACAACGCCCTGCAGTACCGGGAAGTCGTTGTTGGTCACAGCCGTAATAGCCATTTGCCCCATTCCAGGCCAAGCAAATATTGTTTCTACCAAAACTGAACCAGTAAGAAAAAAGGTCAATCCCAAAGTCATGCCAGTTAATGGTTGAATGAAGGCATTTTTAAAAGCATGCTTCCAAATTACCTTGTTATTGCCGACACCTTTGGCACGTGCAAGCCGGACATACTCAGAATCAAGTACTTCTAACATTGCCGTTCGAGTGATTCGCATGTAGAACGCAAATGCGCTTGATGCCAGAGTGATTGTCGGAAGCACCAGAAATTTAACGTCCCAGAAACCTTCACCTTTGAGACCGGCTGGAAATATTTGCCACTTCACAGCGAACAGCATGATCAACACAAGGCCGAGCCAGAATTGAGGCACCGCCTGTCCTAGCAATGCAAAGAATCTACCGAGATAGTCCCAAATAGTTCCGCGTTTCACTGCAGACAGAACTCCAAGTGGAATACCGATCATAAATGAAAGAAAGAACGCTGCGGCTCCTAGATGAAGAGTCGATGGGAGCCGGGCCAAAACCACGCGAGCCACTGGCTTGCGATCAAGGATCGTTTCTCCCATGTCACCTTTGAGCGTGCGCCCAAGCCACAGCGCATATTGAACTGGAACTGCACGATCCAACGCCAATTTCTTACGCAGAGCCGCTTCACTTTCAGCTGTTAGACCGTATCCCGAAGTGGCGTAAAGCAGTAACGGGTCGCCCTGTAAGCGAGACAGGCCAAATACTGCCATGGTCGCAACAACAATGCTTACCAGAGAAAACACAAATCTACGAACAATAAAGCGACGCATTAATTTCCTAGAATCTCACAAGTTTTGTATCACTTAAAGCCACGGCGAAATCCTACCATATTAGAGTTCTATTGTTGACAATATTTTGAACTATTTTCAACAATCTACTTGAGATTAGTTGATAACTCTTCACTTTATTCACAAACACGAGAAGGGGCCCACCTATTGGTGAGCCCCTTCTCGTGTTTACTGTTTAGAACTGTAAACCCATTCTTTCACGCAGAACTATTTAAGTTCAAGGTTCCAGAGAGAGTTTAGGTTCGAAGCAGCAGCAGTGTCCATTTCGAAGCTCTTTATCTTCTTGTTGTTGAAGTAAAAAGCGTCAGGAACGGCTACAACACCAGGCTGTAGAGCCTGATCGTGAACGTACTCTAGGTATTCGTTAGCTGCTGCAGTTGCCGTGGCAGTATCAGCAGCGGTAGCCATCTTCTGGTAAAACTCCAGGATGACTGGTGATTCGAAACCACATGAGAAACCACCACGTGTTAGAGATGTCTGTACAAGGCCCTTAGGGAAGTGCCATGGGTTAGACGCCCTACCCTTGTCACAAGATGTGATCCATGGGTGCGTGTTGGCTCGACCAACGACAGTAGGTCGGAAGGCCGTGTAGGAGAACTTCAGTGAGAAAGTTTCAAGTCCGATGTCTGCCCAGAATCCAGCGACAGCGTCAGCAACTTCACCAGTTACCGATGCACCACCACCGAGTTCAGGACCAGCGTAGACGGATATCTCAAAGGCATTCTTGCCAAGAGGTCCATCGTCTGGTGCTCCACCGGATCGGTAGTCACCGTCAAGTCCGTTGATCATCTCAACGGCCAGGTCTGGGTCGTAACCGTATTCATACTTCGCGTCCCAGTTAGGGGATGCGTTGTTGAAGTATGTAACATCAACCGGAGCACCAAGGCCTGCAAGTAGAGTGTCGTTTACAAGTTCACGGTCGATGGCAATGGCCAAAGCGTTTCGAACAGTTTTTGCTTGTTCGAGGTCACCTTCACCGTGGCTTGAGCCAGGCTTACCAATCCATGCTAAGTCATGAACGAAAGTAGCCTTAGGCGGCAGAGGCTGACCCTCAAGGTCTCCTCCACCGTAAACGTCTTCCCAGAGGTTACCAGCGAAGAAAATACCAAGCTGAACAGCACCACCAGCGGATGACTGTGTGAACTCTGTCAAGTCATACTTGGCAGCGTCCTTTGGCTCGAGGTGAGCCATGTCAACCTGACCAGTTCGCAGAAGCGAAGATCGAGTAGTTGCTTCAGTCACCTGAACGATTTGAACTCGTTCAGTCTTTGGCTCTAAGTCAGGGTTCCAGTGAGTGCCTGCTCGGTTAACGACTGTGTATGACTCGTCTCGGAGCCATTCTTCTATCTGGTAAGGACCGGTAGCGACAACGTTGTCACGAACCCAGTCTTCGCCTTTGTCGTCAAAGGCCTTCTTCGATAAAATCGAGAGAGCCTGACCTGACTGGTTGACGTAGTCGTCTTTCCAAGTCGAGTCGAAGTTAGTGAACTCGAACGTAACAGTTTCGTCGTCTATAGCAGTCCACTCACCCCAGAGACCGGCGAAGTCACCAGCCTGGCCGTGAATTGACTCAGGATTTGTAGCACTGTTGGCGTTGTTCATAGACCAAGCAACGTCGTGTGCGGTCAGGTCGCCTGCGTCATAACCATCAACAACCTGGAACGGGATGCCTTGCTGAATTTTCACGGTTGCGCCGGAAAGATCCGATGCAATCGTGAAGTCATTAGCGATCCAGTTCAATGTGCTGTCATCAGCAGCACGTCGGAACAAAGTTTCAGCAATACCAACATTCTTCAATCCATCTTGTGATTGTGCTGAGTTCAATCCGTTTTGAGCACCCACCGCACCATTGACAGCGATCACAGCCGTGCCAGCAGGTGTGGTTGTATCAGGAGCTGTGATTAATTCTTCAGGTGCTGCGGCGGGAGCTGCAGGAACCGGAGTAGTCGTGACGATGACCGTAACGGTCTCACCCTTGACTTCTTTGATCACTTCAATGGTGTCACCCTTGACTT
This sequence comes from uncultured Dehalococcoidales bacterium, assembly GCA_905614375.1. The sequence goes on from CAJQSP010000006.1 coordinate 49,968, forward strand.
CTTTGATCACTGCAACTTCAATGGTGTCACCCTTGACTTCTTTGATCACTTCAATGGTGTCACCCTTGACAGCGACTTCTTTGATCACTTCGACTTCTTTGATCACTTCAATGGTGTCACCCTTGACTTCTTTGATCACCTCAACGGTTTCTGTACCGCCACAAGCAATCACTGCCGTCATTGTTGCACCAATCAGAAGTCCCGTGATGAGCTTCATTTTGTTTAGATTAAACAATAATTTCCTCCTCAGACGTGCAATGACCCACATTTAGGTCTTTGTCAGGCGTCTAGATCATAATCCAGCCACCACGTCATGTCGCAGTGTTGAGGTAATTAGTCAAAACCATTTTGAATCATATGCACGAAAATCGGGCAACAATTCCCCAAGACTTCAGCGAGAACCTCAGAACATAGCGGCGCAATTATATGAAGGGAATTTTCTTAATGCAAACACTAAGGACATTACAACGACTCAGATGTGGGTCGAATAACCGATCCTTTAATCGACTGTATTACGTACGCGGCCCTGCATAAAATCGACCACATTGTCGACAACCATATTTAGTGAAACAGTCAGTGCTTCGCTGGTATTAGAAGCGATGTGCGGAGTGAGAATCACGTTTGGAAGCCGCGCCAGTAATGAATTTCGATCAAGTGGTTGACTGTCAAAAACATCAAGCGCGGCGCCAGCAATTGTTTCGTTGGCGAGAGCTTCGGTAAGCGCCATATTATTAACTAATTGGCCGCGCGCCGTATTGACGAATAATGCCGTAGGTTTCATACGCGAGAATTCAGATGAACCGAACATTGAGCGCGTTTGAGGGGTTAATCTGGCATGGACTGAAATCGCATCAGCGCTCGCTAACAGCTCAGAAAAACCGACTTCGGTCCAGTTCGGTCGCTCATCGTATGACGATATTTCGCTCGATTCGCTTAGGGAACTCGTCAGAATCTGCATTCCGATTCCCTCTGCAATACGAGCTAATCGAATGCCCACAGCACCAGTTCCTACAATGCCCAGTGTTTTGCCTGCCAGCTGGGTTAGCTGCCCTCCAGGCCACTCTCCTTCTCTTACCCTGAGATCAAGTTGAGGAATCTTTCTGGCTAGTGACATCAACAGAGCCAAAGCATGCTCGGCCACAGCTACAGTGGCTGCATTAGGGGTGTTCGTAACCACAACACCGAGTCGGCGCGTTGCTTCAAGCGCTATATGGTCGGCAGCGGTACCCCAAATAGCAATGTGCTTGAGTTCCGGGGTGACAGATTCAAGAATCGTATTTGTCACCTGAGTAGTAGTCCGAGCGACTATCAAAGTGTGAGCGCCGGAAATCCGGTCAATCAGCGTATACGGGTTCTCATAGCGTTCCGTGAACAACTGTACTTCAACGTTGGGAAGGCGTCGTAATCTTGCCATCGCTGCGGAATCGGCGAATACTGGCGGATTGTCATCCGGCACGACGACTCGAAATACACCGTCTGCTGCATCTGATTTCAATGGACCGGCTACTAACTACTTAATAAGGTATCGAACGAAGGACGACATCGAGCATATAGGCGATCACAATAAATTGCCCGTTAGTAATGATCGACACGATGCTACGATTATCATCTACGCTGGTTCGAACCACTCGACAGCGATCATAGTTAGATGGACTAATCAAGATGACACGCGTGCGCGTTTTATACTGGAAAGAGATCCCGGTTCAAGTTCAGGCAGAAGATGCTGATGGACGTATTTCCAGGCAGCTCGAAGATAGATTTCAGAAGGCAGCCGATGCTGTCGCTATGAAAGACGGAAGTGAAGGAACCGACGAATATCTCGATGCTTGGGTATTCGGTGAATATGTCGATTCAGAGGCAAAAGCAAAAGACGCCGCAGAGCAACTTGCTACCCATTTGGAAAAAATCCCCTCCGATTTTGTAAAACGAATCATTACACTGTACGAAGAGGGATCTCGAGACCCAGTACCGGGTGCGATCGACCATTGGGCACTAGATTAAATCTAGAGTCTCCTAAACGAATCTATTCAGTGACTCTTAATAAGATTAATTAATTTGGAGAGAACATTTGGCAACTTCTGACGTAAAACCGGGCATTCTTGACCGCCTCGCAGCCGGCGACACGCTGATATTTGACGGTGCGACCGGAACATACCTGCAGAACAATGGCCTGGAGCCTGGTGGTAGCCCTGAACTGATGAACGACGCTAATCCAGAAGTTATAAAGGGGATGGCGCAATATTATTTCGATGCCGGTTCTGACATCGTTCTCACTAATACATTCGGGGGCAACAAGTTCATGCTCGATCGCTACGGCGCTGGCGACCGATTGTTTGAACTCAACCGTTTGGCTGCCGAACACGCACGATCGGTCGCTCCTGAAGGGAAATTCGTAGCCGGTTCGATAGGACCCACTGGTGAATTCATTGAACCACTAGGAACGGCGACTGAAGACGAGCTTTACGAAATATTTTCTGAAATGTCGAAAGCGTTCGAGGCCGGTGGTGCCGATGCCGTGATGATCGAAACGCAGCTTGCTATCGAAGAAGCTGCAATCGCTGTTCGTGCTGCAAAAGAAACAACGGGACTAGTAGTCATGGCGACTATGGTTTTCGATAAAGGACCGCGTGGTTATTTCACAATGATGGGCGTGACTCCCGAACAGGCCGTAGAAGGCCTTGAAGAAGCTGGAGCCGATATCGTTGGAACTAACTGCGGAAATGGAATCGAGCGAATGGTTGAAATAGCAACTCGAATGCGAGCTGCAACCGACAAGTACCTAGTAGTTCAATCAAATGCAGGTCTGCCGATTATCAAAAATGGTGAAACTTGCTACCTAGAAACCCCAGAGTTCATGGCGAAGCATTACCGAGAATTGGCTAAATTACCAATAAATATCCTTGGTGGATGTTGCGGAACTACTGCCGATCATATCCGAGCGCTAGTACAATCTGTCCGAGCGTAACCGAACATCCGTTAGGAAGAGGTCACCGATGCCACCATCGGCACAAAAATCTAGAATTGTTGAACAGATAAAAAGTCTGGGTCAATGCATTGAATTAGTTTCAATCGACCCGCACTTCAACGATGTCACTATCGGCCTTTTCATAAAAGATGGTCTGATGACCATCTTTAGCTACAGCACGATCGATGGAATCGACGCTCGTATCGAGCAAATTCGTGACCGATGTGTTCTACTTGGCGATGTAGAAGCCTTCGAGGGTTCATCCAATCAACTTCGCTTGATTTCAGACCTGCAACTCGATCGAGCACTCCGGTTTATGTTCACTGCAGCTGTAGAAAAAGATCCGGCACTTGAACTACCCTCAGGTCGAATCACCGCTCCTGATACCAAGACCAAGCTAACTTTCGTAATTGATGGCGAACAAGTTGGTGATCAGTACGTCTACACGGTTTCTACCGAAGGTCAGGCGGAACGACCGGAGAGGCGCGTCATGGCCGCAGTTGGTGGATTCATTCGCTATTCGGGTTGCACACGGGTCGACAAAAACCAATTCTCATTCCCCGATGGCAAGAGATATGACAACTTCACTCGGCTGATACTTCCGCTAGCTCGGAACGTGAGCGCAGTCGAAGCTCAGCTTGAGCAAGACGAAATGGCCGGCCAAATGAACACGCAAACACTTGGGTTCGCTCAGAGTTAATCTTCAGGACAAAATCACATGTCACCCGTAATTGAAAAAATGACCTCCCGAGACCGTGTAATGGCTGCTCTTGCCGGCGAACCAGTAGACCGTCCACCTGTTTGTACCCCGACTAATGTCGCTACGGTCGAACTGATGGACCTCGTAGACGCACCGTTTCCTGATGCCAATCGCGATGGTGAAATGAATGCTCGGTTAGCTGCCACCGCTTATACGGAACTTGGCTTCGACACAATCGCTCCTTATTTCTCGATCATTCAGGAATCATCGGCTCTCGGATGCGACATGCAGTGGGAACAGAAAGACAATTGGCCTACCGTGAGGATGTCTAATCCGATTTGGAAAGGTTCATCTGATGTAAAAATTCCCGCAGGATTTCTCGACGACCCAGACACGAAGGCAATTACTGACTCGATCAGCATTCTGAAGCAAGAGTTTGGCGATGAAGTAGCTGTCGTAGGAAAAACTATGGGGCCATGGACTCTCGCGTATCACGTGTTTGGTGTTGAACCATTCTTACTCGGAACTGTCGATGACCCAGCCGAAACCATGAAATCGCTGGAAGCTCTAAAAGAAGTCACAATCTTGTACGGTCAAGCTCAAATTGATGCTGGTGCCGACGTGTTGACCATCCCTGACCATGCCACCGGCGATCTCGTTAGTGGTGAGTACTACAGGCGATTTCTTATGGAAATGCACCAGGAAATTGAAGAAGAACTTTCGGTTCCATTGATACTTCATATTTGTGGGGCAACAGTCGATCGAATGCCTTACATCGCCGAGACAGGCATGGCAGCATTCCACTTCGACTCCAAGAATGATCCAGTTGAGTCGATGGCAGCGGTCAACGGAAAAATCCGACTTGTTGGAAACATCAATAACCCAACAACTCTCTATGCTAGAGGGCCTGAAGAAGTTCGGGCTGAAGTTAATGCCGCACTCGACGCTGGCGTTCAACTCATCGCCCCTGAATGTGCGATCCCGCTCAAGACCAAATTGGAAAACCTCTTGGAGATACCAGCGGCAATCGGAGATTGGGTTGCCGAACGTGGTCTTAACTAAGTTCGAATCCACCGCTTAAATATATTTAACTCATGTTCCATTGTTCCGATGAGACAATTTGTAGCTAGAGCCGGTTTTTTTCACCTCAGTGACATTGAGGCTAATCCGGACTCTTCAAGAACCCTGTACTAAGTACCTAGAGATTATTAATGCCGATTACGCACGAAGGCCTAGCCCGAGAATTCGAGTTCGTATCCCGCCCCGGCGAACGTAAACATATTTCCGAAGCGATTGACGGTACTGCTCCGATCATGCAGGAGATGGCTTACGCACTTATAACGGGCAACAATGTTGAAGTAGACAGACTCACTCAGGAAGCCCTTTCTGAAGGTTTCACAGCTAACCAATTGCTTGACGATGGGCTTCTCAACGGAATGGCGATCGTCGGGGTGAAATTCCGCGACAACCTGATATTTGTTCCAGAAGTTTTAGTAGCGGCTCGTGCCATGAAAGCTGGAATGGTTCACATCGAACCAATTCTGTCCGCCTCAGGTGCCGAGCCTGCTGGAACTATCATCATGGGCACAGTGAAGGGTGACCTTCACGATATCGGCAAAAATCTCTGTATCATGATGCTTCGTGGCGCTGGGTTTGTCGTTCATGACATTGGTGTTGACTCATCGGCTGATGATTTTATTGACGCAGCTGAAGAGCACAGTGCTGAAGTGGTTGGAATGTCAGCATTACTTACAACGACGATGCCAAACATGGGACGAACCATCGCAACATTTGAAGATATGGGACTTAGAGATGAAGTTCGTATCATGGTTGGCGGAGCCCCTGTAACGCAGGATTTTGCCGATGAAATGGGCGCAGATGCCTACGGCGATAATGCCGTCGATGCTGTCGATAAGGCGAAAGAACTTGTTCTGCTACTTGCAGAATTGAAGTCCAGCTAACCCAAACGGTTGTACTGGTAACACAATGGTATGTTCAATGTCTGAAGAACAGGCCCGTAACAATAATTCTAACGTCGATTCCGAAAAAGCGCGTGCCAGCCTAGATCGTCTTTACGATATTTACAAAGACATAGCGTCTACTGCGGATGAAGTGATGCAGACCAGGTGTCCTTACAAAGACGCTGCAAGTCGGTGTACCGCTAAATTTGGCTGTCGAAACCAGTTCTTCACAAGCGATCCTACTAGCCTGCCCGCTTGCTCTGGTAGCGATCAGATCGACTATCGAGAAGCCTGGGATCAGTAACGCGATCACACGCTATTCAATACACACGGTTACTAAAACGTCTGGGGAAGTCCAGATTTGAGATTGTTCTAACCATTTTTGATTCTGAGACCGATAACCCTTGAGTCCCGTATTTTTAAACTCAAAAGAACTTGATGCGAAGAAAGATGATTCGCTTTTCGACTTCGCTGACGCACTTTCTGTACGAGTACCGACTTCTTGCGGTCGTACGGGAGAGTGTCACGAGTGCATCGTTGAAGTTCGCAAGGGCGCTGATGCTCTCTCACCGCCGACGGAAGAGGAAAAGTTCCTCAGGGGAAATTATCGACTAGCATGCCAGGCTTGCGTAGTCGACACCGAAATTGACATCGATTTTTCAGTTCTTCGTCGGCAACCAAGAATTCTCACAGCCGGAACCAAGCGGAAGATCAAACTACACCCGGCTTATGTTCGAGTAGACGACAACGTTGTGTTTAGCGGTCCTGATTACCTTACCGTGGTCGATACGTACCGCGGTGCCATCTACGGCATTGCAGCCGACCTCGGGACGACAACAGTCGTCCTCAATCTCGTAAACCTCGAATCAGGTGAAACTGAGTACACCGCGTCATTTGAGAATCCCCAGCGATTCGGCGGCAGCGACGTCATGAACCGCATCTCATACGATGGCGGCGTTGACTCAGGTGAACTTCGAGCCGTCATGGTCTCTTCGATCAACTTCGAAATTGGCGAGATGGTGCGAACGTTGAAGATCCGAAGACGTCAGATTTTCGAATTCGTTGCGGTTGGCAATACGACCATGCGTGATCTGTTTTTTGGGCTCGACGTTCAAAGCATAGGAACCCGACCCTACAAATCGATCATAGAAGACGAATTTCGTGAATCAAAGCGCACCACGACCGCATTGACCACGACTGCAGCCGAACTCGAACTCAGAATTCATCCGAAAGCTACTGTCTACGGCGGTCCGCTGATCGCCTCTCACCTCGGAGCCGACACTGCTGCAGATTTGTTGGCACTCGGAATAGAAGATCAAATAGAACCGATAATACTCGTCGATGTAGGAACCAACACTGAAGTAGTCATTGGCAATCGTGATCGGCTACTTGCCGCGTCCTGCCCTGCCGGACCCGCCTTCGAAGGCGGCGAAGTTACTTACGGCATGCCTGGATACGATGGTGCTGTTGAAAAAGTAGTAATCGATGACAGGGGCGTTGCTTATTCAAGCGCAATAGGCGAAGTCGAACCGATAGGAATTTGTGGTTCGGGTCTAATCGATCTAATTGCGGAGTTACGCCGAACGAACATGATGGACGAATTGGGTAGATTCACTGATGGATCAGGCGAGTACGAATTCTCCTCAACGAACAATCTAACTCTCTCTAGAGCCGACATTTCTGCACTCGCACAAGCCAAGGCTGCAAATTACTGTGGGCAGGCAATTGTTCTGCGGGAATACGGTCTTCCAATCGAGAAATTCGAAAAGCTTTACCTTGCTGGCGGATTTGCCAACTACGTCGACGAAACAAACGCTATCGATATTGGATTCATAGCGAATATGCCTCTCGATAAAGTCGAAAAGGTCGGTAATACCTCGCTTGAAGGTGCTGTAATCATGCTGCTTTCTACCATAAAAAGGGAAGAGATCGAAAAGCTCACATCGACGGTTGAACATGTTGAACTTGAAACTGCTCCCGACTTCTTCGAATTTTTCGTAGAAGGCTGTATGTTCAAGCCGATGGAATCGATTTAGCGAACGCGGTGCTGAGTATCACTCGTCCGAATCGCAGAGACGCGTAGCGATCAAAGGTTTATTCGTAAATCTTTGATGTTCTGAATTTTTGTAGTTCAGTGACCCGACTTTATGTGACATTCGGTCGATTCATAGGTTTTGGGTCGATTCTGCAAGAAAACGGTCTGTATCATGCTACGCCATGACTACAAAAGTACTTATTACCGACTACGTATGGCCTTCGACCGATCCTGAACGTGAAGTTCTGGAGGCTGCAGGCGTTGAGCTAGTGATCGCTCCCGACACATTGGAAACGACATTGGTGGAGCTTGCTAAAGACGTCGACGCAATAATGTTTTGCTTCGCTCAGGTAACTGCCAAAGTTCTTGAATCAGCAACAAACTGCAAGATCGCCGCTCGCTATGGCATCGGCGTCGACAATGTTGATATCGCGAAAGCAACCGAACTCGGGATAGTAGTCACCAACGTTCCCGACTACTGCATGGACGAGGTAACCGATCATGCATTGGGGATGATCCTAGCACTGAACCGACGACTCGTTCCACACACCAATGCTGTAGTAGGCGATGGCTGGAATGATGTCGCTCTAAACCAGCCGATGCACCGAACTCGTGGTGCCATGCTAGGAATTGTTGGTTACGGGCGTATTGGTCGATCTCTGGCAGCTAAGGCAGTCGGATTCGGGATGAACATTCTCGCCTACGATCCTTTGATCGAAATTGGCTCAGAAATCGACGGAACATCCGTTGTTTCGCTGGATGAACTACTAGCCAAATCCGATTTCATTTCACTTCACGTTCCGTTGATTCCGTCAACCCAGAACATGATCTCTGCTCCCCAGCTCGCAAAAATGAAACCGGGGTCAATAATCGTCAACTGCGCTCGAGGTGGTCTCATCGATGAAGATGCACTTGCTCAGTCACTTGCATCAGGTCACACCGCTGGCGCCGGACTAGATGTGGTCGAGCCAACTCCGCCAGATCCAACGAGCGATCTTCTTCAACAGGAAAACGTAATCATCACGCCGCACACAGCATTTTTTTCACAGGCATCGACTCTTGAACTCGAACAACGCACGGCACAAGAAGTCGTTCGTGTACTCAACGGGAAGAAACCAGAAAATCTGATTAACCCCGATGTACTCGCAAAAGCTCGTTCGGGGATTTAAATCCAACTAGCTAATTGTCGTTCGTAGGTCTTTGGCATGATCGATTGCTGAGTCAATCTGCGTACTCTCAACCGAAGCGGAAACGCAGACTTTGAAGACGCATCTGCGAGCCAAAATTAGACTCTCAACGTCATCGCAAAGAAAATAGTTGAGCAGCGAACGCGTATTCACTATTAGAGGTTCTCTGTTGCTAGAATCGCTGCCGGCGGCGATTTCCATTGTGATTCTAGGCTCTGCGTTTAGGATCTCAACTCCAAATCAATATTTAAACGCTGGTTCACCGGTGAGAGAACTGAACCGTGAGCCCTCAATAACAAAGAAATACACTCGTGACATTCACTCTTGGCTATTCAACATACGCACTTCCGATGGTGGATCCATTTGAAGCTGTACGAATGATCAAAGACGTTGGCTACAATGCGTTGGAAATATGTGCGGCTGACGGCTGGCCATCTTCTCCAATTGATTTTTCAGCGAATCAGCAAAATGATCTCGCAAAGCTGTCGAATGATCTCGGGTTTAAATCGCCAATAATGTTTGCATTGATTGACGTGTGCGCACCTCATGCCGATCGAATGCCCATGTTCGAACTAACAAAGAAAAAGTTCGACATGGCACAACGATTGCACTACGACGATTCACCGATCCTCATCACAACAACGCCCGGTCACTCAGCACCACCGTGGGAATCAGGGAAAGAACAGATTCGTGATGCATTCTTGACCCTCGCTGATATTGCAGCCGAAAACGACATCATCATTGCGATAGAAGCACACGCTGGTACCGATTTCGAGACTCCCGAAAAAGCCGTATGGATGATGGAACAAACTCAACATCCTAACTTGAAGCTCGATCTGGATATTTCTCACTTCATAGTCGAAGGAGCTGAGTTGGTTCGCAGTATCAATCTAACAGCCGAACATTCAGCGATGGTTCATATAAAAGACGGCAAAAAAGTCGACGGACAGATTAAGTTCTGCCTGCCCGGAGATGGTGAAATCGATATCCCTCAGTTCATGACCGCTTTGCGTTCAAATGGACTTGAGAATCTACCTGTGTTCGCTGAGGTTAGCCAGATGCAGTCGAGAGAAGCCGGTTATCAACCTAGAGCAGTAGCTGAATTCTGCTATAACGCCCTCGATAATGCTCGTAAAGCAATCTAGTAATCTTCTCACGACCAATGTCGGAACGATTGTCGAAGAATAGCTAACACCAAATGGCAAAAATCAAAATCAACACAATCAATCATCAGTCGATGCCTATACGGGACCGTAGCAGAGCACTAAGTTTCTGGAAAGATTTATTGGGACTGGAGATAATTCCAGCTCAGGAATCTGGAGACGGTCTTATTTGGATGCAGGCGGATGATGGCACGATGATCCACCTTGTACAACGACCGCCTGACGATACGCCCAATATCCACACTGCTTTTGAAGTGGATGATTTTGACGAGGCACTAGAAGCCATGACCGCTGCCGGTTACGAGATCATCAAAGGTCCGATCGAGCGAGCCGATGGTCAACGTGCGTTCTATGTATACGATCCGGAAGGCAATCGGCTCGAGTTTGCAACGAAGTCAGGCATCAAGCCATCAAACCGAGTAGTCGACGAAATGGGACACAGCAGCGATGGTGAAGAATAATTCGATCTATAAACATGTTTAGCGGAATCGATTTGCTTGTGCTCGCCCGTTAGTTGTCTTGATATACGTTGCTGAACCGACGGGCAAGTCGTAATCTTATTGGGTGCTCAGTTGGGAAATGTTCCACACATGGCGCAATCGAACGCATCGTGCCAACGTAGCTCAGTGGTAGAGCAGCTCATTCGTAATGAGCAGGTCGGAAGTTCAATCCTTCTCGTTGGCTCCAAAAGAACTGTTAAAAAGCCCCTCTGAATAATGTCGAGGGGCTTTTTCTTAAATACGTTCTAGTAGGATTTCTCGTAGATAAACACTGGAATCACTCGATCCTTTTATCTTGGTATTCCTAGTACGGCGGGTAGGCAGCCACCGCAAAGTCCCATAGTCGTTGTCTCTCGGTTGGATCCGATACCTCGCGTCCCCGCATATCGAAAGCGTTTGTCTTATCACGGCTTTCGACGTTCGGATCAGCCTTCAAGTTGTAATCCCAAACGGGATTCTTCGGAGCGCTGGTCATTGAATACACGAGGATGTAGATTCCATCATCGACCGCTCGTATCAACGGATTTTTACGAACTACGCCCGTTTTTCGAACCCGATGGTGGATCATAAATACAGGTAGGCCGCTATTTATTGAAAGTTGTGCCCTGAGTTACGCCGCTGCATTTTGTTCGGCAATCCAATTTGCGGTGCTAGGAATGTACTTGCTCATAAATGCTGCTCACTTTCGATGAGCATCAACTGCTCGTCATTCTAGACCTTCGACCAAATTGTTCTTACGCACCGAGCGACTTATACAAAAGCGGCTCCGTCAGCTTTGGATAGCTAACGAAGCCTACGTCAGCCATTGAGTCCCCAGTGGCTGACTCTATATACGATACATCCAACTTATACATAAGTGGGCGATTCGATGACGAGATCACGACAAATCGCCCGGCTGCGTAATATCGAGCTGTGCAACAATTTACTGAGATCAATTACATTATCGTTCTAAATGCTCATAGCCTAAATATTCGTTCATCCAATCATGAAACTCAACATATATGCCACTACTGTCGCCCTAATCCCTTGCCCTAGATCATCCAATTGCAATATTTACCCTCTCAAATCAGAACCTTCTCGTTCATTGCTATCGTCCTAGCAACTACGATCTTCCTCACCGCATGTGGTTCCGGCAATGACAACAAAACTGAGTTCGACCCGGAGAGTTCGCTAATTGCGTCGCTCGTTATTTCTTCAGCAGCCTTCGAGGACGGAGACTCGATTCCAGTGGAATACACCTGCGATGGCAACAACACTTCGCCACCTCTACGTTGGTCTGATGTCCCGGGTGGAACACGTGCAATTGCAATATTGGTCGATGACCCCGACGCCTTAGTAGGAATTTTCCGCCATTGGTCTGTATACAACATCCCTTCAGGATCCCGATCGCTACCAGCCGCCCAACCGAAGATGGTCAAACTAAAAGATTCGACTCGCCAAGCGTTCAACTCTTTCGACAACGTCGGTTACAGCGGCCCGTGTCCTCCTGAAGGGCAAGAACACGAGTACGTCTTTTTCATCTACGCTTTATCTGAACCACTTGATCTTGATGATGATGCGACTGCGTTTGACGTATCAACAGCGCTTCGAGGCAAGGTCGTTGGTACTGGCTCGTTCTCGGGTATGTACGCTCGCCGTTAGTGCATTCGAGGGTTTAACCCACCTTCAGCACACTAATATTTATTTAGCTAAACCCGGTCATGGATCCGATTACCTGGCTAAATATGTTGCGTCGTTTTCTAGTAATCGCGGTAGCCGAGTTCTCAATAACCGCAGTCGCCTATTCAGGTTTCGATATCGAACCCCCCCCGATTCTACATCTCCCTTTTATCCGCTCTTGAGTCAGTCGGAATGAAAGTTTGCGAACAAGTCGAGAACATTTGCTTATTCGCAGGAATTTTTCGGTTCCCTGAATCGAGATGACCGCCAGCGGCCAAGATATTCTTGCCTTTGAGTTCTAACCCGAAGAAGCCGCTGAACAAGCAGTCCTCGTATCTCCTTCCGGATACGGAATCGGGTTGAGTTACAACAACTTGTCTGACTACCCACAAATCTTCCTAAACAGAAATGTGACGATCTTTCACTGCTCAACGGGGTGCGATGCCATCAACCTGTGGAACATGGCGCATCACGGCAAGTCTATGGCACTCGAAACGCTTATCGGTACAACGCTTGAGATGGAACTTTGATCCCTCGTTTAGCTGAATATACTGATAACCAGAACTCGGCAGGGACCCCAATCGCAGTTCCCGTATTCTTCTTTCCTTCTCGTTTGTACACTTCTCCCCTTCCCTATGACTAAGCGCTAGTTCAATATTTGTGCAGATGATGCATGGAATGGATGCTAGACTTGCTGCTTCGTTCTCAGGTGCCTACGCCCGCGTGTGCACCAACGATCACATCAAACCCTTGACTGACTCGAATTAGTCGAGGGAAAAAATGGCGAGAGTATTGTCGGCACTTCAGTACACCGAACACCCAATCCTTAGTAATACGGTTTTCCTCGCAGCGTGGGGCGGCTGGCCAGATGCCGCTGAATCGGCGACACGATCGCTCCGAGAGCTCGTTCGCCAGCTTTCTGCAAATCAATTCGCTTCGATCGACCCTGAAGAGTTTTACGATTTCGCCGAGCAACGTCCTGAAATTTCCAACGAATCTGACGGCTCTCGAAAACTCTCGTGGCCAAAGAACGAGTTCTACTACTGGAAATCTGATGATGGTGGCCGCGACCTGCTAATTTTTATTGGTATTGAACCGAATTTGAAATGGCGCACATATACTGATTTTATTCACAAGGTCGCCAGCGAGAGCGATACAAAGCTCCTTGTGACAGTCGGCGCTTTATTGGACTCCGTTCCTCACACCCGTTCGCCTCGCGTTACGGGATCATCTGTCAACACAGATTTGGGCACTGACTTCAAGCACATAAAATACGCTGTGCCGAACTACGAAGGTCCTTCCGGCCTGACTTCGGTACTAATGGATCGACTCAGCCAAGACAATATTCCTGCAGCGAGCATATGGGGACATTCCCCTCACTACCTACAGGTCGCCCAGAACCCGACTCTCACTCTCGCGATTCTCTCTGAACTGCAGCAATTTATAGCAGCTCCTATCGACCTAGATAAGCTATCGAAGGAAGCAGAAGAATTTGACGAAAATCTTGTTAGGGCGCTCTCCGACCAGCAAGAGATCGAAGGCTATGTAAAACGATTAGAAGAGCGTTACGACTCCGAAGAAGAGTTTCGACAGAGCCCTGAACCGGCCGCGTTAGTGCAAGAACTTGAAGACTTTTTACGCCAGCAGCGTGGTTCTGACGAATCGGCTGGCAATGGGGACAACGAAGATTGAGCAAAATTACCGAACGACTCACTAAACTCGGCCAAATCGAACGTTCTGGATTTGGATTTGGTGCTCGTGCAACAAGCACGAAAGTTCCAGTGATCCTGATTGGAATGTCTATTAAAAAGGCGGGCGACGCCAAAGATGTAGAAGCTGATCTTTTCATTCTTGGCGCAGGTTCAAAGGGCGCAGCTCAAGCAACGGCGGTTAAACACGCTGAAATTTGGGGAGTGTCCGTTTCCGGAGGCTCTGCAAAAGAGATCGACGCAGCTATCGATGCTGGCGCCGATTTTGTAGTGGTTGAAGGCGAATCTTCCCCCGGCTCGGCACTGAGGGACGATGACACTGCCAAAGGCTTTGTTGTAGCTGCAGATGTAACGGAAGATCGCGCAAAAGCAATCGATGCAGGTCCTTTCGAGTTTATAGTTCTAGACGGATCAGATCTCAAGCTTCCACTGAACGTCGGCACTATTCTCGATATACAAGAACAACTTGCACGCTACTCCTCCCACATATTTCTCAAAGTGACCGAAGTTCCCGACCTAATAAATCTGGAACTTCTGCGTGATATCGGAATCTCGGTGTTGATTTACGAAGGTGGATCAATATCAAACGAAGATCTTGCCGCGTTGCGGAAGAACATCGACCTACTCGAACCCAAGAAGCAAAAGAGTTCTACCGGAGCAACGATTCCTCGGGCTGGCGAGTCGTCCGCACAGGATGACGATGTAAATCACGATCATGACCAAGACGTGGACGACGACGATTGGGAATCATGATTTTTGAGACCGAACGTTCGCTTTGAACGTAATTGTTTGAAACGGAAAAAGATTAGCAGGTAACCAAAATGACGAATTACACGATCATCGGGCTCGGACGAATCGGCACATCTCTCGGTATGGCGATCCGAAGCAAGGGCGATTCAAAAGTAATCGGATACGACGCAGAAAACAAAGCTCAGACTCTGGCTCAACGTATGGGCGCAGTCGACACTGTGGAATGGAACATGGATAAAGCAGTCGAAAACTCGGACGTGGTAATAGTTGCTACACCGGCCGGTGCCCTCTACGACGTATTTGACGGTATTTCTCGCCATCTCAAAGCAGGGGCCGTAGTAACAGACACTTCTCCCGCTAAACGAGCCGTAATGGAGTGGGCGAAAGAACTGCTTCCTTCAAACGTAGGTTACGTCGGCGGAAATCCGTTAACTGGTGGATCGATTAAAGAACAAAAAGAGGCATCTGGTTACATATTCCACAATGCAAAGTGGGCTGTTGTCACTCCACCCACTGCTGATTCTAGCTCGATCAAAGCAGTTACCGATCTAATTGAAAGCGTCGGTGCCAAGCCGGTGTTTATGGATGCACATGAGCACGATTCGTTTTCAGCGGCCGCCAGCGGACTACCAGCAGTCGTTTCTGCCGCTGTCATGAACGTCGTCAGCACTTCGCCGTCCTGGGCAGAGATCAGCAGATTCGTTGGGCGCGATTTCGACAACATCACATCTCCCGCCTCAGGCGATCCAGCGTCTACCCAGAGTGCTGCAGCCACCAACGCCGACATGCTGGTTCACTGGATCGATCAATTGATCGAACGTTTCCAGACAATCAAAGCTGGACTTGAAGATGACGAAGAACGTTTCTCTTCGGACGGAACACTCGCTGATTCGTTTATTCAAGCGTGGGAGCAGCGTGCACGGCTCGAAGCCGGCGTTGCAGATCGTCGACCTGATACCGTTGAGCGATCTCCGATTCCGTCATCCAGCGAAAGCATGATGGGACTTTTCTTTGGTAGCCGGGTGGCAAAAGTAATCGGTGGCGGACCAGACAAGAAAAAAGACTCGACGAAATACGATCGTCGCAGGATGAACTAACAGGACCTCAATGTCAGTAACTATCGCACGGCCGCGTTCTCTACGCGGAGAAATTATTGCACCCGGAGATAAGTCGGTTTCGCACAGAGCGATAATGTTCAATGCCTTGTCGAACACAGGCACCGCAAGCATCACAAACTTCTCTCCCGGAGGCGATTGCACTGCAACTGTTGAGATCATGCGTGAACTCGGTGTTGACATCACACGAGAAGCCGGTGCAACCGGAATGGGCGACAGGCTTACCGTCAAAGGCGTTGGGCTAAACGGTCTTCAGGAACCCTCGGAAATACTCAATGCTGGCAACAGTGGCACGACTACACGTCTGATGTCAGGGATCCTCGCCGGTCGAGATATTGTTACAATTCTCACTGGTGACGATTCACTCAAATCTCGCCCAATGGGCAGAGTAGTAAGGCCACTCAGCGAGATGGGTGCCGTAATCTCAGGGCGAGCAGGCAACACCCTCGCTCCTCTTGTATTTCACGGTGGTGCAATCCATGGCTCGACTTACGAGATGCCAGTTGCCTCAGCTCAGCTGAAATCATGTCTACTTCTTGCCGGACTCCGTGCCGACGGTATTACAACGTTGACTCAGCCAGCCGAATCGCGAGATCACACCGAACGAATGTTCTCGGCGATGGGAGTAAATCTCAAAACCTCCGGACTCGATCTGGTCCTTGAACCCTCGGAACTCAACACTGTTGACGTCGAGATCCCCGGCGATATCAGTAGCGCAGCATTCTGGATGGTCGCAGGAATATGTCATCCCGACGCAGAATTGATGATTCGCAATGTAGGTATTAACCCAACGCGAGCAGGAATCATCACAGCGCTCCGGATGATGGGTGCGAATCTCACCTTGATCGACGAGCGCGAAGTTGCTGGTGAACCGGTTGCCGACGTTCTAGTCAAAACTAGCCAGCTAAAAGGCATCGAACTATCCGGCGATATTGTCCCCCTTCTCATCGACGAGATTCCCGTTATAGCCGTAGCTGCCGCTATAGCTGAAGGCGAGACTGTAATTCGGGATGCCGAAGAACTCCGCGTAAAAGAATCCGATCGGATTCACACGAGTATCACTTGGTTGAACGGTGCAGGTATCGATGCTATTGGAACCGATGACGGCATGATTATCCCCGGCGGAGAGACAATAGGCGGAGGTCAATTCCAGAGTTCTAACGATCACCGACTTGCGATGAGTCTCGGTATAGCGGGTCTGATATCAACCAAACCCATAACGATTGTAGATCCTGACGAAGCCGGTAGTTCATATCCGAATTTCTGGAAGATTATTCAGGAAATTGGCGGGCTAATTGAGTAACGAGCCTCCGAAACACCTGAACCAGATTGTCGTAGTTATTTCCGGACCTTCCGGCGTAGGAAAAGACGTGATGATCGAACGCATGATCGAATCAGATCGAATCGGCTTCCATTTCACTGTTACCGCGACTACTCGCGATTCTAGGCCTGGAGAAGTCGATGGCCTAAATCACCATTTTGTAACTGTCGACGATTTCGTAAATCTGATTTCCGCCGACGATTTGCTTGAGTGGGCGCAGGTCTACGGCAATTATTACGGTGTTCCCAAGCAACAGGTTCGCGACGCACTGACTGATGGCAACCACGTCATAATTCGAGTTGATGTTCAGGGAGCAAAACGCCTCAAAGAAATTATCCCAGAAGCGTTGATGATCTTCATAATGCCGCCTTCATTAGACGTGCTAAAAAGCCATCTGGAAAAGCGTGGAGTCGATACAGAAACCGAAATGACCAAGCGACTGACGGCTGCCAGTGAAGAAATCTCTCAGGCAAGCCTTTTCGATTTCACCGTTACGAACGAAGAAGGTCGCTTGGACGACACAGTGAATCAGGTTGTTGGGATCATTGAATCTGAATCCCAAAGAATTCCACCCCGCAGAGTGGACATTTAGGATGCACCGTTCTTCGGTTCATGATGTAGGCCTACTGGCGAGCGACGAAACACTCTTACTTGAATCGAAAAGACTCGAATTAAATGGTTCGACCGGAATAATATCGGGTGACGCCGACATCATCCTCTTTTTATCGAATGGAACCATCTGATCAAGACTGGTGATCGACCCCATTCGGTGTCAGTATCGGCGCAGCCGTACATCAACGCGGGTATCAGTTTCGAGATAATTGCCGGTGAAATCGACGTCCTATCTGCTTACCAGTTGCGCTGCTAATCAACTTAAATATTCCATTGAACATGACCCGAAAATCGTTACTGTCGGCGTGACGATTCTCAGAACCGACCGCTACGATCGCTTCCTCGACTCTGGGCTCGTGCGAGGTGGAATGTTCTATTTAGAAGAAGGCACGTTTGCGACCTATCATCCGCGCGATGCGGCCACAGAAGTGTTTGTGTTCCTAAATGGAGTCTTTGATGCCAAAGTCGACGGACGTACTGAGAGATTCATAGCTGGTGAAGTGCTCTATGTCTCTGCCGAAAAAAACACAAACTGGCGAATGTAGATAACGGTCAACTTGAGGTTTGGCTAACAGTAAAGCAAACGTAACCCCGAGGCATACGTTTTACGAAGAAAGGTCAAACGGTAACTGCAAACGAACGAAACCTCGGTTAGGCGGACTCGGTTTCTGATCTGCGTCAGCGTAGTTTAGGTAAAAACAACCTTGGTGAACGACTTGCAAATCAAGCCGTCCTAAGAAGGTTTAAACAACTCCGTCTTGAAACGACCTCGTTGCACCGATACGTACTGTTCAGCGGTCATTATTGGCTTGTTCTTGGCTAGCGCCTCTCTGGCGGCCTGAGCGTCATTTTCCAATAGGTTGAGAACAGTTGCAGCCATAACCTTTGCGGGCGCCACAACAGCCCGGTCGTAATCGTCGATCAAGTAGTCATGCCCATGACCAACGCCGGAAGCAGCATTAGCGTATGGATGGATAACAGGCATGATCGTGCTTAGATCGCCCATGTCGGTGGAGCCACCGTGCGTCTGAGTAGCGTCGATAACGCTGATTGAACCGCGTCCCAATATGAGTTCAGCGTTTCTTGCGAACAGTTTTTGCATCGTCTGATCTTGTGTGAGACCGTGATACCCAGCAATCGACTGGACTTCAACTGAAGCTCCCATCGCCAACGCCCCTGCTCGATAACAGCGTATGATCTTTTCGGCGATAGGTTCGAGTGCTTCTAGCGATTTAGCTCGCACTCGACCCTCGTAGATCACCTCGCCTGGAACGGCATTAACCGATGCCCCGCCATTTGAAATTATCCCATGAACCCGAACAACATCTGATTCCTTGAACGTTTCAC
>CAJQSP010000007.1 GCA_905614375.1 uncultured Dehalococcoidales bacterium
CTCTCTGCAATAGAAGCTCTACAACGTCACGGAATCCGAGCTTGTATCTCAGACGCCACAGAACAGCTAGTAAGACGATGTCGTCGGGAATTGGAGATCGTTGAAGGGTGTACCTGAACGTTCGTTGAAACGGCTGTCGGAGTCCCGGCAATTGAACGTTCGATAGCCAAGCGAAGTTCGATGTTTTCTCTTGGAAGTCGACGTAGACAGGCAGTGTGGGACGGTCATTGTAGATCTCATCAGTAAATGGGGAATGATGCTATTCTGCCCCCAAACTGAGTGCTGCCAGAACCCAATCTACAAGCGAATAGAGCTATCTGGTTATAGTCTATTTAGGTGAATATCATGTTCCAAAGCATAAACCGGTGTGGGTTCTGTCAGAACTCAGCAATAGGTAAGCGACCTGAATAAATACTTTGTCGGCGCACACTTGTCCGTTGGCGCCGTAGTGATTGACCAATTTAGTCATGCTGGGCAACCGTATGCGTGAACCAACGGATCCTCAATCGGTGCAACCAGATTCACTTGTAGAGATAGCGTATCGCCAGAAACTGGCGTTGATTGTGGCTCTAGCGTCGACACTTATTGTCACATCATCAAGTCAGACGGTTGTGGCTACGGCCTCTCAAAACATCGTTGCAGACATTGGTGGATTTGAGCTATTTCCGTGGATGTTTGCAGGTTTTTCATTGACGTCGGCGGTCGCTGTTCCAATTGTTGGCAAGCTTGCCGATATGCACGGAACACGTCCTGTGATGATCGTTTCGCTCACGCTTTTTATCGTTTCTTCTACAGCTGGTGGATTCGTGAATTCAATGGAGCAAATGATAGTAGTGCGGGCATTCCAAGGGCTCGGGTTCGCTGGTGTTCTAAGTAGTGTGTGGGTCACGACTGCAACAATGTGGGCGCCAAAAGACAGGGCGAAATGGTTAGGAGTGCTTGCCGGTGCTTTCACACTGTCCGGAGTAGCGGGACCAATACTAGGTGGTTTTGTTTCGGACGAAATTAGCTGGCGATGGCTGTTCTGGTTTAATCTGCCCTTAGGAACTGCAGCTTTGTGGTTTTTGCTGCGAATCTTTCCGAAAATTGAACGAGAGCATCGATCTCGGCGTCTAGACATCGCCGGTGGACTGACATTTGGCCTGTTCGCCACGTCGGCCCTGTTCGCCGTGTCTTTTGGTGGTGACAAATACGCTTGGGATTCACCGATTATTATCGGTCTGTTCCTATTTGCCTTACTGAACATCGGGTTGTTCGTGCGAGCCGAGTTTCGAGCCGAAGATCCAGTATTGCCGCCCGCATTGTTCCGGCATCGCATTTTTGCCGGTGCGATGGCCTCTTCGCTGACAGTGACAATCAGTTTCGTTGTAACAACTGTGTTCGTGCCGCTGCTCGTCATCGGTGCAAAAGGAGAGTCTGCAACAACCTCAGCATTTCCCCTCATGGCAGAAGCCCTGGGCATAGCAATAGGGGCAAACTTTGCTGGTCAGATCTTGTCTAGATTTGGTTACGCCCGAGAGCTTGCGATAACAGGTCTAACATTAACAGCAGCAATCCTCTGGTCGATTGGGATAATAGGAATCGACATTAGCCTCAATCAACTAGCAATCATGTCACTGGCAATGGGCATCGGCATCGCTCTGGCGTTCACATCATTTACCGTCCAGGTGCAAAACTCTATGCCGGAGAACGTGCTCGGGGTCGTCACTACAAGCATGCAGTTCGCAAGAACGTTCAGTATGGCTACCAGCAGCGCTATTTTAGGAGCAATCTTACTGGCTGGAATAGGCTTCATTAATACTGATGACCCAACACCACAAGATGTGATCAAGAATCCTGAAATAATCGTTGCTGAAAAACGCCTTGCTGATGTGCGATTGGACTATTTAGATGATCCTAATCTTGGTGAATCTGCGTTCGAACAAGATTTGTCTGAGGCAAGGAAGAAAATAGGTCACGCTCTCTCGACGGTATTCCAGGTAGCGGCCATCGGAAGCGCGGTTGGTGTACTACTCGCCTTCTATACGTTCAGTGACATGCGAACAGAAGTAGCTGATTGATGTTTTCATATTTCAGATCGCCATGACTTACGTCAAACCTGACCCCACGCTAGTTGCTCCGATTTACGATTTCATCTCATCAAAACTTCGATTAAACATCCTCTAATATCACGGCTTAGGTTTTATAAGAACTCAGGGCTCACTTGGTGATTTGGTCAACCTGAATACATGATCACCCTCTGTCGCAAGGATGAGGCCTGTTCGCGTCTCACACTATCTTGTGAATGAGTGCTAAAATCAATTGCTAATTATGAATATTTATTCGTTATACATTTACTGTTGTACCGGTCGCTAAGCTGCTCGGTCTTTTTTGTGCGTCAAAATTTCAACCCTGCCAAAGTAATTCGGCAGGGTTTTTTTAGGGAGAAAAACTATGAGTGATTACAGATTTGAGACTCTACAACTGCATGCAGGTCACGATGCAGATTCAGCCACGAACGCACGAGCAGTTCCGATTTACCAGACGTCTTCATTCGTTTTTAACAATGCAGAACATGGTGCTAATCTCTTTGGTTTAGCCGAGTTCGGGAATATCTATACCCGGATAATGAACCCAACCACTGATGTATTCGAAAAACGTGCGGCGGCACTTGAAGGTGGAACGGCAGCATTAGCGACCGCTTCAGGACAGTCAGCTCAGTTCATTGCCATCACAAATATGATGCAGGCCGGCGATAATCTTGTTTCGTCACCTTATCTGTACGGCGGAACATGGAATCAGTTCAAAGTTCAGTTCCCTCGTCTTGGCATAACTGCAAAATTTGCAGCTGACGACACAGCCGAAGAATTTGAAAAACTTATCGATGAAAATACCAAAGCGATCTATCTTGAATCGATGGGTAACCCTCGATTCAACGTTCCAGATTTCGAAAAGGTCGCTGCGGTCGCCAAAAAGCACAATATTCCGTTTGTAGTCGACAATACGCTGGGTGCCTGTGGTGCTTTGATTAGACCTATCGACCACGGTGCCGACGTTGTAGTCCAGAGTGCTACTAAGTGGATCGGTGGACATGGAACTACCATCGGTGGCGTGATCATCGATGCAGGTACATTCGATTGGGGCAACGGTAAATTCCCGCTGTTCTCAGAGCCAAGTGACGCTTATCACGGGCTTGTGCACTGGGGTGCGTTCGGATTTGGTAGTGACATCTGCAACATGCTCGGTGTTCCTGAAGGACGAAACGTAGCATTCGCGATGCGAGCCCGACTCGAAGGTTTACGTGACTGGGGACCATCACAGTCGCCATTCAACTCATTCTTGTTGATACAGGGGATCGAGACCCTCAGTTTGCGTGTCGAACGACACACAGCTAACGCTCTCGAACTAGCCACTTGGCTGGAGTCCCACGCCAATGTCAAATCAGTGAACTATCCGGGTCTGAAGTCCAGCCCGTACAACGAACTCGCCAGCAAATACACGCTGCGGGGTACCGGTGCAATGCTGAATTTTGAACTAAAAGGTGGACATGAAGATGCAGTCACATTCATCGACAGTTTGAAGCTAGCAAGCCACCTAGCCAACGTTGGCGACGCGAAGACGCTTGTGATTCATCCTTCGTCGACCACTCACCAGCAGCTGAGCGAAGAAGACCAATTAGCCTCTGGTGTAACGCCGACAATGGTTCGTGTGTCGGTTGGCCTTGAGCACATAGAAGACATCAAGAATGACTTCCAGTCTGCCTTCGACGTCATCGGCTAGAAAATAGAAACATCAGCGCCGATTACGGACGATTATTTTCGTTCGTGATCGGCGAATTTTCCAATGACTTTAATTCTTCCAACCAATTATCACGCGATTCCTCAGATCGAACAGAATCGCGTGAACTGGGTTCCCGTTCCACAGGCTGAAAAGCAGGATATTCGTCCGCTTCGGATCGGTATCATGAACATCATGCCGTTGGGAGAGCAATACGAAATCAACTTACTGTTGCCACTTGGATTATCAGTACTACAGATAGAACCTGTATGGATACGGCTGGAATCTCACCAGTACAAAACTTGGGAACGGGGTCATCTCGACGATCACTACGTGAGTTATGCGGAAGCGACCAAAGATTCTCCTTTGGATGGATTAATCATTACTGGTGCTCCGGTTGAACATCTCAAATTCGAAGATGTCGCCTATTGGAACGAGTTCTCCGAAATCGCAAAGCATGCCCGAGAAAACACACCAAGCACTCTCGGTATCTGTTGGGGAGCGTTCGCTCTGGCGTACTTGGAGGGCATTAGCAAGATTGATTTCGAACAAAAACTATTTGGTGTGTTCGAACTAAACAATCTCGACCAAGAGCACTACATTATGGGTGCTATGGACGACGCATTCCTTTCACCACAAAGTCGTATGGCTGGCATGTCAGATGATGAACTTCTCCAAGCAAGAGACCGAGGAAAAATAAATCTTCTAGCGCACGGACTCGAATCGGGTTATTCGATCTTTGAGACAACCGATCGAAGGGTTTTGATGCACCAAGGGCACCCAGAGTACAGTTCTAGTCGACTGGCTTACGAAGTTACCAGAGATGCTGACGATACGTCGGTCTCACTTGTAGAAAATTTCGACCCAGCAAACCCTGTCAACCGATGGCGAATGCATCGGAACACGTTCTTTCACCAGTGGCTCCGTTACTGCTACACCCATATCAGTATGGGTTCGAGTGGCTAATTAGGTGAGGACGGTTATGGCAGTAGAAAGTCAGCTATCCGAATGAGGACCGATATATTCTCTTGAAAGTTGACTGAGACAGCAATCGCGGGATGGACATGATCAAACCTTCTCAGTAAATGATGAATGACGGTATTCTCCCCGATGTTGAGTTCTTACAGAACCCATTCCACTGACATCGGCTATTAGCCAAGAGCCGCCAAACCAAGCGGAATCCTGAACCGGCCTGCTCAATCCATTGATCCACTCACATCATCTTCGGGTTAAATGTAGTATCCCGACCGCCGGTAATCTCTGGCAGTCTAAGAATCCAAAAAAAGAGCCGCAGATGGAGCAGCCAAATCCCAGACACCTCAGTCGATAAATCACCTGAATCTCAAAGTGTATCTGGACTCGGCAGAATTTATCGGGGTTGGTACATCATTGGAGTATCAGCACTGTCGATCGGCGCGGTGTTAGGAACCGTACAGTTCGCCTTCGGTTTTTTCATCTAACCCCTTGAAGAAGAGTTCGGATGGGCCAGAACCCAAATCAACGTATCGCTAAGTATTGGGGTTTTGACCAGTTTCCTATCGCCAGTCGTAGGCAATCTGATGGATCGATTCGGAACAAAGTGGACGATGGCTGTATCGATTGTTCTGGTTGCCAGCGCGTTCCTTCTACGATCAGTAATGACCGAGCTTTGGCAGTTCTATCTCTTCAGCGGAATCATGTTCGCTGGTACGCCCGGTGCGACGATGATGCCAGCAGGCCGGCTCGTTCTCACCTGGTTCCCTAAGGCCCGTGGTCGGATGATGGGGATCGTGACCTCAGGCAACAACATCGGCAGTGGACTCGCTGTTCCAATCATCGCCGGTCTGATCGGATTTGTCGGTTGGAGGTGGACTTGGGCGCTTATGGGTATCGCTTTGATTGGCATGGCAATGCTTGTGTTATTGGTCATTCGTGACGATTCTGACGATGTGACCAAAGAACGAGGTAAGCGGTGGGCTCCTAAATATTCAGATGACGATGGAACTGCCGGCTTGAATAGCGGTATGACTGTGTCGGCGGCAGTACGGACTTCAACGTTCTGGTTTTTGGTGATCGGAATGACTCTTCAACAGTTCATTCGAACTGGAGTTGTGAGTCAAATGGTGCCCCACCTTGAGCAAGTCGGGTTCTCACGGGCAGTTACTGCGACGATGATGATAGTTTTGGCGATATTTGCAGCTTCAAGCAAGTTGATATTCGGTCGACTCAGCGAATCGATCACCGCTCAAGTGTCGTTCATAGTCATCATGATTCTTCAGGGGATAGGGCTTTCGGTTCTACTCATATCAGGCGGTTCTGCGATCACATGGGGTGCAATTGTCGTGTTTGGGCTAGGCATGGGCGGCGTGGGTGCGCTAACCCCGCTGGTCATATTCGATATGTTTGGACTCAAACAATTCGGCAGCATCATGGGCCTGACTCGAATGTCGATCGCAATACCGATTTTCTTTGGTCCCATATTTGCAGGAATGATTTTCGACTCGAAGGGTAAGTACGACCTGATGTTCGTTATTACGATTGGGCTTCTAGTCGTTGCGATAGGAAGCTTTATGCTGGCAAAACCTACAACCACCGATACTAACGCCAAAGAGACGCTTGACTAACAGACTCATCACTAGCGATGAGCGCTCCGATCAGCATCGGCGGCGTCAGCAGTACCATGTGCATGCGATTCGTGTGAGTGCGAATGATTGGCAATTTCCAGCTGCCGACTGTGCCGTCCAAACGAATGAGATACAAATGCAGCTAGTTCGACGGTAATCAACAAGGTAATTGCAGTGAGAACTACTGTTCCACCTGGTGCAATATCTGCGTAGTAGGCGATTATCATTCCGACTACTGCCACGAATATGCCGACCAGTGAAGATGCGACAACAGTTCGTGTCAGGCCTTTTGTGATTCTAAGGCTTACAAGAACAGGAATTACGATGAGAGCCCCTACAAGAAGCACACCAACCACTCGCATGGACACCGTTATCGTAGCGCCAGTGAGCACGGCCAGACCGAGATTTAGTAAATGAACCCGCACGCCGTTAATTCGGGCAAGATCTGGATCGAACGTAATTTGCGCCAATTCTGAGCTGAAAATCAGCATGAACACGGTGATCACGACCGCTAGTGAGGCCATCCACCAAAGATCGGTCTGTGTGACGGTGAGTACGCTCCCGAACAAGTACGAAAACAGAGTGCTATTGAAACCATCTGCGATACTTATTAGAACCACTGCGAGGGCAAGCGCACCATAGAGAAATACAGCAAGTGCAGCGTCGCCAGGCAGTAAGCGTCGCATTCGCAACTCTTCGATTGATACTGCTGCAGTCGTCGTTGCGATCAATGCGACCACAGGTACGAACGTCTTTGTGAGCAGCGCAATCGCAACCCCGGCGAGTGCGACGTGCGAGAGAGTGTCGGCGATAAGCGACAGTCGTCTTAGCACAAGGAAAACACCGAACGCAGGAGCCGTTGCTCCGACCAATACTGAAGCGAGTATCGCTCGGTTCATAAATTCGTACTGAAAAATCTCTGACAAATGGCTACCTGTGTGTGTGTTCTTCATCGTGCATCAGTACGTCCACTGGGAAGCCATATAGACCCGACAGTGCCTGCGCATCAAGTTGGTGCACTGGTCCGTGAAAGACGATGTCTCTGTTAATACAGGCACACGTGGTCGCCTCACGCATGACAGCTCCGATGTCGTGCGAGACCATCACGATCGTGATTCCGAGCTCTCTGTTCAAACGCCTGACCATCGTGTGGAACTGCTCTTCACCGGCAGCATCGACACCGGCGACTGGTTCGTCCATCACGAGCAGATCAGGCCGACGCACTAGCGAACGGGCTATCAACATGCGCTGCTGCTGCCCAACAGAGAGGTCAGAGACGCGCCGGGACGCAAGATGTGCGATGCCTGCCAACTCCATGGCTTCGTCTACTCGATTCGATTTGTTTCGCTTGAATATAGAGAGCGGATCGAATCCGGTGTAGGAGCCGAAGTTGACAATTTCTCTAACGGATGCAGGGAATCTAGACTCTGTCGCCTGAGTTCTTTGTGGCACGTATCCAATTTTGTGCCAATCCGTAAACGTCTCTGTAGGTTCCCCAAATAAAAAAACCTGACCAGAAGTAGGCCTCAAAAGACCAAGAGCGAGCTTCATCAACGTTGTCTTGCCAGAACCGTTTGGTCCGAGGATCGCTGCGAATTCACCGGAAGTGATCGAGAAATTGATATCCCGCACCACCGGGACGGAGTTATAGCTAAACCAAGTCTCTTCAAAACGTATCGGAATCTGCTCCGGTCGCAAAACTTTGCCTTCATGGCTGCTCAAGTTTTGAGGTTCAGCATCATTTTCAAGCTGGTTAGAAATAGTTCCAACTGGTTCGTTTTCTGACAAATTATCCACCGGCATTAGCGCCAGATAAGCATTGATTGCAAGTGATGAATATTTCCATGCGATGACCAACTATTTTGCCGCCAATCTCTTTACCCAGCGAACGCATCACACGCTCGACTGTTGAATGGCGAAACTCGCCGACAGCACCGCATTTTGAACAGATAGTGTGGTGGTGATGTTCAACACGGGCGATACTGTACATCGGTGCACCATCGAGGATGGGCAGTTTGCACAATGCCCCAGCATCGACAAGATGACGAATCGTTCGATAGACCGTCGCCCTGCCCACTTCTGGCAAATCACGGCAGAGCTGCTCGGCGGTGAACGCGTTTTTGGCACTCTCGATACGCGCCAATACTGCCGATCTCGCTGATGTTTTACGAAGACCTTTATCTTGAAGCGCGGTGAACAGATCTACTTCGATCGGATTCGCTGTGTCAGACATCACGAAATACCTTCGTCTTATTGATACTTGATATCGATTAGAATTGACTCAACCAGTATACAGCGAGTGAGATATTGTCGGATACGTGAGCAACCTATCCATAGATTTTTTGCCCGAAGACATTCGTGACGTAGGTACCGGATTCGAACCAGGTAATGGCAACAACGATGACACCGATTATAAGAATTGCTGCCACCATCCTAGAAGCCGGTTGAGCTGCAGTTCGAAGTGCCATTCGTGGCGTTCCAAAGTTGAACGGAGTTTCCACAGCAAACAGTCGTTCACGCGGTGCGATCAATAGTGCGACGATTGCGCCAGCAATTAGGCCACCAAAGTGGGCGGCATTGTCGATCCCTGCAGAGGCGAGTCCCATCACAACGTTTATGCCTACGATGACACCGATCGAAGTCAGCTGCTGACGCCCCATTTGGCCTAAAAGACGCCTGTTCAGCAACAAATAAACTCCGAAGCCACCAAGAATCCCAAAAACAGCTCCGCTGGCACCAACACCGGGATTGGGACCAGCGAGAAAACTAACCGCATTGCCCATCACTCCGGCCGTCAGGTAAATTACTAGGAAATTCCGGGTACCAAACGTTCGTTCAACCATCGAGCCGAAAATGATCAGGCCGAACATGTTCGTGAGCATGTGAAAAAAACCGACGTGCAGGAATATCGGCATAAATAGTCGCCAATACTCACCGTCAGCAATATATGGACCATATTTTGCACCCAAATCAACTAAGTTCTGAGTACTAGGGCCACCTTTTACCGAGACCCACAGAAAGAAAAGTATGTTTATAGCGGCAATCGCACTAGTGGCTGGAGAGCCACTAATACTTGCCGCAAAACTCTGCTGCGAACCTGAGGACTGTCTCAATGTTGGAAACTTTCACGTGGAATCATCGTGTTAATTCCGGTAGTAATGCCATAGCGCCACGTCTACGAGCGATTTTTTTCCTCTACGTCGAGTCACCGTATACTCTCGTGAGCGCGCTTATTGCGCCTGTCGGCGTAGTCCGATCCAAATTGCTTTTACTAGATTTTATTATGCCAAAAGTCGATGGCTACGAAGTTCTGAAAAAAACTCCGTATAGTCAACTACAAACAGCCACCTCACGTGATTGTGATGAGTGCGTTCTCGCAGATAACGATTAACGACGATACCGGCTATAGGTAGCCGCATCATTGCCACTGAACCACGACAAGACGATCAGTTGGCCTGAACGATGTCCAGCTCAGGCATCTCGTTCAGAATTCCGCGGTCAACGGCCATCCCAAACAGCTTGTTCAGCGCCTCTCGACCTTCTTCGCCCATGTCTACAGTATCTTCGTTGACGTACATCCTGACGAATTTTTTTCCATCTTCGGGATCGATCCCTCGGCCAAAACCAAGGGCGTACTCAAGCGCGTCGTCTTCGTGAGCACGTGCGTAGTTGATACTCGCTAGAGAAGCATCTGCAATTGTCTGGGCTAAATCATCGCCAATATGTCGGCTAACGAGGTCGACACCGAGTGGAATGGGAAGAGTTGTCGCTTCATACCACTTCTCACCGAGACTCATCACTCCGTGAAATCCTAGCTTTTCGTAAAGAATTTGTCCTTCGTGAAGAAGTATTCCAACATCGGCTCGACCTTCTTGTACGGCGGGACCGACGTCATCGAAGTCTACGAATACCGGCTCGCAGTTTTTCGGACCAAAAATCTGAAATAGCAGCCATGAAGTAGTAAATTGACCTGGCACGGCAACACGTTTACCTTCGAGGTCGGTTTCGGTCATCGGGTCGACAGACACAACCATTGGACCGTAGTTGCGACCAATGGAAGAGCCGCAAGACATGATTCGATAATGCTCAGCTACGTCAGGGTATCTAGCGGCTGAAATAGCCGTGACAAGGAGCTTCCCAGTAGCAGCAAGTACATTGAGCGATTCGATATCTTCCATGTGGTGGGCAATCGAGTAACCTGGAATTTCTACGTACTTCTTTTCCATTGCGTAGAACATAAATGCATCATCCGCGTCAGGGCTGTGGCCAAAGATGATCTTGTTATCGTTGATAGTCATGATATTTCGAATACTCTCGGGAATTTGATCGTTATTTGGTTATCGCTAGTTCAGCACCTGAACCTTCAACAAGTTCGTAATTCGTGAGTCTCTGAATTGGAGAATAACCAGCCTCTGTGATCATTTCTCTAACTTCATCTTCAGTAGTTCGATTATAAAAACCGGCCGCCAACATCACGTTTTCGTCGAATAGCGTTCCACCGAAATCGTCGGCACCGAAGCGCAGCGCAATTTGGCCTGTCTTTTTGCCTTCAGAGAACCACGAAGCCTGAATATGCGGAATATTGTCGAGCATGATTCGAGAGAGAGCGATGATTCTCAGGTACTGATTAGGTCCCGCTTCATCGTCGACAAACTTGGCAAGAGCCGTGTTGTCCTTTTTGTACGACCACGGAATGAACGCCGTAAATCCTCCATCATTTCCGTTCTTCAAAGCAAGATCTTGAACGTTTCTAATATGTTCAAACGATTCGATGATGTGGTGATCTTTTTCAACGTGACCGTACATCATCGTTGCGGTCGACTTCAGGCCGACCTTGTGAGCTGCCTCGTGAACTTTGGTCCACTGATCTACCGTGTCTTTTGGTTTGAACCTCGACACAGTGGCCTTTACTTCGTTTGAAAGGATCTCAGAACCGCCACCTGGCATCGAACGCTGTCCTGCGTCATATAACGCTTGAAACACCTGTTCGTAGTTCAATTCCGAGACTTCGCTCATACGAACGATCTCCGGTGCCGACCAGTAGTGCGGGGTCACATCCGGAAACCGTTTCTTGGTTTCAGCAACCATATCGACGTAATAATCGAGCTGAAGTTCGGAGTTCAGACCGCCCTGCATCAACACTGTCCTTACGCCGTTCTTGCGGGCTCGCTCAATCTTGTCCATGATCTGCTCAACTGTGTAAGTGTATGCAGATGGGTCGTTCGGATCGGTTCGGTAGAAGGCGCAGAACGAACAAAAGGCGTCACAGAGATTGGTGTAGTTCAGATTCGTGTCGACCACATATGTAACGTCTTTGTTGGGGTTGTGACGCTGACGCAATATTTCAGCTAACGGGGCCAGATCGAGAAGTTCGACCTCCTGCATGAGCCAGAATCCCTCTTCGCCGGTTATTCGTTCGCCGGCATGAACTTTTTTCGTAATTTGCTGGAGCATATTGTTGATCTCATCGACGATCTAAATAGACGTCGAAATAGCCTTTTGTACTGAATATTCGGATGAGGTCGACACCGCTGGTCGCCATTCAGGTAGTTTGTTAAGTCTCACTTTGAACTCGTGCTGTCCTGCGCGCTCATAAGGTCCAAGAAAATAAGTGAAATTTCGTACGTATGTCTCTACATCAGATTTCGACATAGTTTCGTTCGCCCTGATCCGAACAATCTCATCAATCGAGTTCATTCCAGTACTCGTTGATTCAATCAATACATGTTCAAATTTTTCACGAACGGCTTCTGGAGCG
Organism: uncultured Dehalococcoidales bacterium; assembly: GCA_905614375.1. The sequence continues at coordinate 12,118 of CAJQSP010000007.1, forward strand.
TCAATGCGCACGACCCACTCGGCAAATACAAACGGCAGTCCTGTAAGTGTTTTCCATGCCGAACCAAGGTCGTAGTAGTACGGGTACTCACCTAGCGCTAGTTTTTCGAGTGCGGGATCACCAATAATTAGGGTCGCATCATGGGCATCCGACATTTCTACAAATCGGTGATTGTTAACGTTCCACAGATCTGCAAATAAAACTCGCAGGAGCTGAATCGAAGTAGCCGTGTGAGTGGTCACTGCTATATTCGAGCCCGAGAGCTCTTCAACTGGGATATTCGAAAACAGGAACACGCTCAACGCTGCGCCGTCACATGCAACACCCATATCACCAAGCGACTGAACTTTTTCTCCTATACGCAGCACTTCTGCAATTGGGAGCGGACCGGCATGTAGTTCTCCACTTTCAACCGCAGCGGCCATAGCACGAGGCGGCAAGGCGATTAACTCGCATGAGTCTGTAGGAAGTTTTCTGTAGAAAACCTCCGAGTTCAGATATGTCATGTGCCCTACTCTCAACTTGAGAAGATCAGGCTGATTAGTGGTCATAGACCTTGATCTCGTTGTACAGGGCGTCTCGTTCAACCGGAATACGTCTGGCGTCTCGGATGGAAGAAGCCATGGACTCGCGTGCTTGACCCGCTGGAGATTCGGCGAGCGCAGCGTGTGCGATTCTCTCTTTGCCGATCGTCCCATCAAGGTCGTTAGCACCGAAGTTCAAGCCAATGCTTGCGGTGGCCGCACCGAGCATCACCCAATAACTCTTGATGTACTTGATGTTGTCGAGCATTAGTCGAGCTGCGGCAATCATTTTCAGATCGTCCATCGCAGGCGTGTGTCGAGGTCGGAGTTTGGTCATACCCACTTGATACTCAAGCGGGATGAATGCCAAGAATCCACCGGTTTCGTCTTGAATATTGCGAAGTCGGACTAGGTGCTCGATTCGCTCTTCAAACGACTCAATGTGCCCGTAGAGCAACGTGCAGTTCGTAGGAATATCCATACGGTGCGCGGTTTTATGGATCTCAGCCCATCGATCAGCATTCGCCTTGCCGGGGAGGAGAATCTTGTGGACGCGTGACGAGAAGACTTCGGCTCCGCCACCCGGCATCGACTGAAGTCCGGCTTCTTTCAAGATCGCAAGTGATTCTTCTGGAGATACTTTCCATCTGCGCTGGAAGTAGTCGATTTCTGAAGCGGTGAAACCTTTTATCTGAACATGGGGAGCTTTTTCATGAATGGCCTTGACCATTTCGACGTAGTACTCGAACGGCCATGTCGGGTGGTGACCACCGACGATGTGAATTTCATGAATGTCATCATCGACGTGATCGAGAATTTCATCTATCGACATTTCGTAAGCGTCTTTTTCGCCTGGCTTCTTGGCGAAGTCACAGAATTTGCAACTGAGAACGCAAATGTTTGTCGGGTTCACGTGTCGATTTAGAACAAAGTAAACCTTGTCACCAGTGACTCGCTTTTTGGCGAAGTCGGCCATGCGACCTACACCGGCGAGATCGTCAGTTGTAAGAAGTGTTACGCCCTCCGATATCGAAAGCCGTTCGCCAGCTTGTACTTTGTCCCAAATTGGGAACAGACGTTTGTCCGAAAGATTCAGTTCGACCTTCAGATTCGGGTCGGCTACTTCCAGTATCGGGACCATTTCGCATCCACTTTCTTAACTACATCAGGATCCATAACCAGAGGTTTCTGATAGCCCTGCTTCCAAGTTGCATCAATTCCCAGCACTCCTGAGTAAACAGGTGCCAAGCCTCTAAATTCGGTTCGTGAGAACATCACATCGAGTACGGCATCGAATCTCGTGAATATTCCCCATATCAAGTTCTCGTCGTCCTCTATGTCGACATCGTCAGATACTGCAACGACGATCTTTACGCTGCCAAGCAACGGGTTGTCGACCAGCTTTTGAATGATGTTTCGCCCACCACCGGCGGTCTGAACTACGAGCATCGTCTTGCCGACAAGCCTGTGCTTGCAGATTCCAGGGGCAATAGCACTGATGTTTGCTGGCAGCGCAACCGCAGTTGGAGCGCCTTCACCGACGGGACCGGTCGCATCCAAGATCATCTTCGATCCCTTGTGGAGTGCTTCGCCTGTGAAATCCAACGTGTCGGCAGCTGTTCTTGCTATCAGGTGGAAATTCTGTTCAGGATCGAAGTTACGGCGGATCGCCTGCATCACCTGACTGTAATTGCGAGGATTCACATCAGGACCAACCAACACGAGGTTCTTGGTTAACGACAATTGCCCCTCGCCCAACAAGCCAAGTGCAGTTTTGATTGGCTCACGTTGATATCTAGGATCTACCGACACGACCAACAAATTGTGGAAACCAGCTTCGTAATATGCCCACATGTCTTTCACTTCTTTGCGCAAAAGCCGCATAAGTGGTGTCAGAGCAAGTTGTGCAGCATCGCCGAGGTATCGATCTTCCTGTGGCGGTCGCCCCACAACTGTTGCCGGGAATATTGCGTTTTTACGGTGCGTCATCCGAGATATTTCGAATACTGGATGATCGGCGGCGGCAGAGTAGTGACCGAAGTGATCGCCGAACGGACCTTCAAGTCGACGTACACGTGGGCGCAGGATGCCTTCGAATATGAACTCAGCGTGTGCAGGAACCTTAATATCAATCGTCTTAGCATTGGTCAGCGGGGTTCTCTGACCTCGGACGATACCCGAAAAAGCAACCTCATCTAGTCCTTCGGGCAGTGGCATGATCGCGGCAAGAATAAGAGAAGGGTCTCCGCCGACGGCAACTGCCATTTCTAGCGGTTTTCCCATCTTCTCGGCGATTTGATAGTGAAATCCACCGCCCTTCTGGATTTGCATGTGCATTCCAGTTGTACGCTCGTCATACATCTGCATCCGGTACATACCCATGTTTCCGGCGCCGGTTTTAGGATCACGACTCATGACTAGCGGCAGCGTGAAGAATCGTCCACCGTCTTCCGGCCAGCATTTCAAAATTGGCAGTTCATCGAGCTGAGGTTCCCTAACCACTTGCTGCGAGAAAGCTCTCCGCGTGTTTTTAGGGCGAATCTTGAGTAATCGCCATGCGGTTTGACGGTTTCGCCAGAATGAACCCAGATTAGGCGGATTCACATCTTCCATGAACTTGACTATGTCTTCCCCAAGAGACTCGGCAGGTCGTCCAAGGGAAAGTTCGATTCTCCGCAAACTCGCCATCGAGTTGATCACAAGCGGGAACTTGGATCCTTTGACATTCTCAAACAACAATGCAGGAAGATTTTCTTTGACAGCGCGGGTAGCTATTTCGGTAATTTCCAACTCTGGATCGACTTCCTCAGTTACTCGCTTGAGTTCGCCTTCTTTTTCAAGAAGTTTGAGGAATGATTGTAGATCAGTGAACGCCACTTATTGGATTCCTTCTTCGTTAGTCGAGTAAGAGGACGGATCAGGGCCAAGCCACGGCTTCATGACAGAAGATTGAATGCCGAGTGAAGCTAATATTCGGCCAGCCACCATGTCGATGAGATCGCTGATACTGGTCGGATTATGATAGAAACCGGGCGAAGCAGGGAGAATGACTCCGCCTGCCTCGGTGACAGAGGTCATATTGCGTAGGTGAATCAGACTTACCGGCATTTCACGAGGAACCAAAACTAGCCGACGTCGTTCTTTCAAGCAAACATCCGCAGCTCGTTCGAGCAAACCATTTGAGATTCCGTGGGCGATTCTCCCAAGCGTTCCACCCGAACAAGGTACAACAGCCATTCCGTCAACCCGGAATGAGCCCGATGCTATCGGTGAGGCGACGTCTTTGTGGTGGTATAGCTCGAAATTACCAGCATAATCGCTAGCTTGAGCCCATTCGAGCAGGGCGGGAGTGTCTGCCTTTGTGTTTCCGTTCAGCAGAAGTCCCTCTTCCACCTCGATGACTTTACGACCGGCGTCGGTGATTACTGCTTTCACTTCGTGACCGGCAACCAGCATCTGTTCTAGAACTCGCCGAGCGTAAGGCGCTCCGCTAGCACCTGCAATTCCCAATACGTAAATACCCATTAGATAACCTCACCAATCACTACGAACGTTCCGAATACAACGGCGATGACCCCGTTCATTGTGAAGAAGGACATATTCAGTTTCGATAAATCGTTGGAAGACACGAGCGATTGCTCGTAAGCAAGTAGCACTCCCGCTGCAAGAACTCCAATTGCATAGAGAGGACTTGCTTCTAGTATTACGCCAGCAATTGCCAGCAGGATCACCGTTGATGCATGAAGTAGACGTGAAATTACCAGAGCGCCAGGTATTCCAAACCTCGCCGGAATCGAGTGAAGCCCCTGCTCGCGATCTACTTTGAAGTCGGCAGTGGCATAAAGGACATCGAATCCAGCGACCCACACCATTGATCCGATGCCGATCACGACGAAACCGAATGGCAACGTCCCTGTAAGCGCTAGAGACACCGCTGGGGGAACTATCAGGTATACAGCGCCCATTCCAAAGTGAGCCAGCCAAGTGAATCGTTTTAGATACGGATAGCCAATCATCACTGCCAATGGAATCGGAGCAAGCGTCCATGTAATCGGATCAAGTTGCGATGTTGCTACTACGAAAATCAGTCCAGCGAAAACCATGTAGACAATCATCGCCCGTCGACTGATCGTTCCAACCGGGATTGCCCGTGTTGCGGTTCGAGGGTTTCGAGCATCGATCTCCGCATCGATCAATCGATTAGCCGTCATACCAAACGTGCGCATACCGACCATCGCCACTAGAACCCACAACAGACCAGACCACGCGGGCGTTCCGCTGGCTGACAAAAACGCAGAAAGAATTCCGAACGGAAGCGCAAACACCGAGTGTCCGAACTTGATCGCCTCTAAAAACAACGCTAAACGTCGCCAGCCAGAAATCATTGATAGAGTCGTAGATTCAGTCATCAATTAGCGTTCTTACGATTATTCGATGGGTCCTTAACTTGAACTGATCCCAACAATAGTCGTCTCAAATCAGACGCTGATTCTTTTGGGGTCGGACCATCAGAGAAAAGCCAATGAACCACTGTTTCGTTGACGGCGCCTAACCAAACGCGTGCAGCCAAATCAGTGTTGATATCCGAAATCTGGCCATCTGATTTCGCTTGGTCGAGATTTTGACTAATCACGATTGCGAATCGATCGAAGATTTCCGATCGTTTCGACTCAAAAGCATTGCCCATGCTGTAGCCCTGAGTCATCAATAACCGAGCGAGTCGTTTTTGTGCCGATAGAGCAGATAAAACTGAATCGAGCGCAGCTTCAGCAGATTCAAGCGGTGAATTGGCCCTTTCAGCAGCTGTTTCAGCGCGCTTGACCAATTTGTTCGCTAAGCGATCCATCACGGCGAAGAATAGGTCTTCCTTGCTTTGGAAATGGAAATAAAGGCCACCCTTGGACATCGATGTTTTCTTGCCGATTTCTTCGACAAGAGCATCGTGATAACCATTGTCGGAGAAGACTGCTTCAGCAGCTTCGAGAATGCGTTCTCGAGTTTGGGTTCGTTGCAGAGTTGAAGATACTGACAATGATATTGAGTCGTCTAGGGGCGCTGATAACCGACCGGCCAGTCGGTTTATACGTGCTCAGTTTACCGCCGATGTGAAGCAGCAGCAATATCACTCACTGTAGATAACGATGTCGAGGTGGTTGTACCTCGACTGGGCGAGGACTAATCTTCTCCGTACAACGATGACTACCGATCTAACAAACATCCCCCTCAACTTTAGCGTACTCGCCACAGACGTTCGCGGCCCCGAAGGACCAGCAATCGATTCAGAGGGTCGGCTCCACTTGGTTAGTGCCGAAGATGGGGCAATATTTCGCGTATCGACAGATGGCGATCTGACAGAGGTAGCGCACACCGGTGGACGCCCGAATGGACTCGTGTTCAATTCCTCAGGCGAGATGTTCGTAGCCGACGCAGCACTGAAAGCCATTCTCAAAATCGATAATGCTGGCAACACTGAAGTCTTTGTCGAAGACTATGAAGGGACTAATTTTGGGGGACCGAACGATCTTTGCTTCCTTCCTAACGGTGATCTACTGTTCACGGATCCAATTCGCCGTCCTCACCCCGATCCTGCAATCAGTCCTGTCTACCGAGTTACACCTGAAGGGAAAGTCAGCGCTTTCGCGAATGAATTGGCGTACCCGAACGGCATAGCGATATCTCCCGACGGCAATCATGTTTACGTTTCAGAAAGCCGGGCGCAACGTGTGATTGCTTTCACCGTCGATGTAACTGGTCAACTACTTGACCAAGTTTTGATCCGCCGATTCAGAGAACCAGGTAATCCTGACGGTATGGCAGTCGATGTTGACGGGAACATATTGCAGTCACTCCCCGGTATTAGGGCGATAGCTTACCTTTCGGCAGCCGGCGAATTGATCGATCTGTACCACGTTCCAGATTGGGCTCCGGCGAACTTGGCTTTCGGCGGTGAAGATATGAAAACCGTTTACGTATGCGGCGCGGCGCAAAACTCGGTGTACGAATTCAGGCACCCAGTGGCTGGCGCACCGCTGTTTTAACTGCGCTTCGTTATAGATTGTGCGCTACCTACGTTTGAATTCTCGCTCAAGGTCGTTGATGTTGAGCTGAACCACGGTAGGTCGGCCATGTGGACATGTGTTAGGTCGCTGAACTTGCTCAAGTTGTCGAATCAGATCTTTGCATTCATCTACAGAAAGAATCTGCCCTGCCCTGACCGATGAATGACAAGCAATCGTTGCCAGCATTCGATTGCGCCATGTTTCGCCAGAACCACCTTCGCGTAGTTCATCTAAAACACCCAGAAATACCTGGCCGGCACCGTCGCCACTTGCCCGTGTCGCTAGAGCGGCTGGCACGCTTCTGACGATCAGACTATTCGTACCAAACTCTTCGACGCCCCAACCTGCCCGGTTCAGGTCTTCCAGATTCTCCCGAACTGTTGTCATCGCACCTGGAGCGAGATCTACGGTGGCTGGTTCTAGTAGCGGTTGTGACTCGGAAGAATTTTGGTCGAATCGATCTCGAACTCGCTCAAACATGACACGCTCGTGGGCAGCATGTTGATCGACGAGATAAACACCGTCTGGTCCTTCAGCGAGAATGTATGTTTCGTGAGCTTGACCAATTACCCGAAGTACGGGAAGAGTTTCCTTGTGGGTATTGGTTGAAACGGATCCATCGCTAGACTCAGACCCTGCTTCCGTCGAGGTTTCAGTTAGCCGATATTGCTCACTAATTAGTGATGAATCTGGCCAATGAGCGGATCCTGCCGAAGCAGATCGATCGCCGACGGGCAAACTCTGAATACCAAGTTTCGATGCCGAGCCGGTTGTGCGCAATAATCCTATCGACCCAGATGCACGCCCTGCCCCAAGTTCGTGCACTGGTGCGGACGCGGAAAGTACGCCTCTAATTGCCCTTTGCAAGACCGAGTAGACGAGATCTTCTCTGAGAAAACGTACTTCGGCTTTTGCAGGATGTACGTTCGCATCGACGTCGCCAAGAGGAGTCTGAATTCTTGCTACTGCAATTGGAAATCGGCGTTCTGGAAGGAAACCGTAGTAAGCCTGCTCTATCGCGTAAGAAAGCCGACGAGATTGAATCAATCGCCCATTCACTGAGATCGTCATATACGTGCGATTCGATCGATTGAGAGAAGGTGAACTTACCAACCCATCAACAGAGAATGCGGCAGGGTCGCCCGGTTCCAGTTCGAGCATCTGCTCAGCAACGTTGGCACCGTAGACACCCGAGACGGCGTCGATAAGTTTCCCAGAACCGATCGTACGTAATCTCTCCCTACCATCGGCAATCAGACTGAATGCCACGTGCGGGTATACGAGTGCCAGAGACGCCAGTATAGATTGAATACGGCTCAGTTCACGACCCGGAGAACCAAGGAATTTCAGCCGAGCGGGGAGGTTTGAGAAAAGCCCAGAAACCTCGATTCTAGTTCCCTCGGGTACACCAGCCAGTTCGATCTCAGTCGATTTGCCGAAGTCCACCAGGTATCGCGCCCCAGCTTCGGATTCTGCATGCTTCGATATGGCTTCTACTCGCGCTACCGAAGAGATGGAAGGTAGCGCTTCACCACGAAATCCCAGAGTGCCAATCGAGATCAGATCAGAAGACTCGTCAATCTTAGAAGTAGCAAATCGCTCGAACGCAATTGCTAATTCGTTGGCAGGTATGCCATGACCGTTGTCGATCACTGTTATTGATTGGGCTCCGCCGCCAACTATGTGAACATCGACACGGGTTGAATTCGCGTCGAGTGAATTCTCCACCAGTTCTTTCACGACTGAGGCGGGACGTTCGATTACTTCACCCGCTGCGATGCGAGAAGCAAGATCGTCACTTAAAACCTGAATTGGCATTTACGAAACAATACTCGATCGTACTGGTGGGCTCAACTCGTTCATTCGCCGGGTGTTTCTTCGAAGGCTAAAGTTTACTTGCAGCCCTGAACTTGGTGAGTCTTTTATTCAGTCGATTGAGAACAATTACAGCCGACGAACTTTGTCTGTAAGAACGGTGTAGCCGATAGCGGCCGCTACTAATCCACCACCTGCCAGCGCAAAAGCAATTCTGACATCGAGAAACGCTGAGATGAAACCAAGAGGAAGCGCACCTAGCGGGATTAGGCCGAAGTTCATCATGTAAACCCCCATGACTCGACCTCGGTGCTCGTCGTCCGTCTGCTCCATGATGAGAGATGAGTTGAGAGCACGCCGACCTGAATCACCTAGTCCGAGTATCACCATAATCGCCAATGCGACCACGTATGACGTAGTCACAGATACTAGAAGAATTGCTCCGCCCGACAACATACTTGTTATTAACAGCACCCAGCCACGACGGCTATTCTTCGACAATCCGGCGATTACGAGTGACCCGATCAATGAGCCAACACCGATCATGCTTAGCATCAGGCCGAGTGCTTCAACTTCCAACTTAAATACTTCTTCAATTTGAACCGGAAGAAGCGTTCGGAACGGCATCGCCAATAAAGCAGTGCTTAGCGCTACCAAAAGAAGAACCAGCACGGTTCGGTTTTTCTTTGTGTAAACCAAACCCGCTTTAATATCGCCCCACATTCGACGTTTGCCCAATACCACCGGCGCCATTCCCGGAACCCAGCTCGTAAGACCCAGAGCAATAACCGTTAATCCTGCCATCACATAGTAGGTCGTAGCAGGTCCCGCCAAGCCGTAAATCAATCCGCCAATACCCGGTGCCGCGACCGTCATAAACGACATACCGGAAGCGTTGAGTGCAACTGCGTTCGTGAGGTGATCTTCATCAACGAGTTGGCCGATGATCGCCTGGCGTGCGGGCATGAGAAATGCCCAGATTGTTCCCTGAGCGACGGATGCCACTGTGAGGTGATAAACCGTGATCGATCCTGTCGAAATCGAAATGCCCACGAACAGTATGATCGCGAGCATTCCGATCTGGCCGAACTGGATGATCTTCTTGCGAGACACACGATCAGCTACGGCTCCTCCGTACAACGACAGAAGCAGAATGGGAGGGGCAAAACCAACACCAACAACAACAACTGCAATTGGCGATTTAGTTAATTCCCAAGTGAGGTAACCGCGGGCGAGCATCTGAATGTTCACCGCTGCCATTAATAACAGCATTCCAAACCAGAGATGCCGAAAGCCAGATTGTCCTAATGAAGAAAATGTTCTCGACAGTATCCCGCTCTGCCGCCCAGCGGTATTCGATGCCTTGAGTTTTGTGGCTGGCTTGGGATTAGATTCTGACAAATTATGCGGCTATTTTCGTGATTGGCTCAATCCGATGACAGTTGAAGTTGTATTGCCCGATAAATGGCGAACTATTTGCAGGTGTTTAGGTCAAAGTGCCTTGCGCAGTCGTGGCATAAAGATGATCGAAGATAGAGCAAAGACAAGGAGTGCGACTGTAACAACGGCCACGGAAGGTCGGGCACCAAATTCTTTCATTGCCCAACCAAACGGGAGCATGCCTAATGGCATCAACCCGAACGTCATCATAAGCACACTCATCACTCGCGCCCTGTATTCATCCAAAGTATTTTCCATCATCAGACTCTGGCCAAGCGCCCAACGGGCTTGCTCGGCTAGTCCCATACCGACCATACCGATAATTCCGGCGGCGTAAATCGGCACACTAACTATCAGGCCTAATGACGCGCTTGCAACTACCGCACCGATCAGAACAATCCAACCTCTACGCTGACCTTTTCGCAGGTTAGCGATCGTTATCGTGCCGATTAGTCCACCAAGACCGAGCGCAGTCAAAAGAATTCCGACCTCTGAAGCGTCAGATCCATAGATGTCCTTGGCATAGACCTGAACAAGCATCCTGAATGGCATCGACAACAACGCGACGATCACGCTGTAGATCATCAAATTCAAGATGAGTTTATTTTGTCCGATGTACCTGAACCCGCCAATGATGTTTGCCATCACCGACTGTTTTACAGCAGCTACTGGTGGCGGCATCTTAGGAACAACTGAAGTAAAGATAACCGCGCTGAGCATCACAGCACAGATCAGCACGTAGACGTTTTCAGGCCCGATGATTTCGTAAAGCACTCCAGCCAATGCGGGAGCAATCAATGCCATCATGCTCATTGCCATTGCATTAAGCGCAAATGCATTAGGTATCTGGTCTTTACTTACCAATGACGGAACTGCTGCCTGACGTGCTGGCATTTGAAGTGCAAACATGGCCCCTTGCACAACTGAAACGCCGAATAGGTGTCCCCAAGCGAGCGATCCAGTAAACAATAATATGGCTACGACTCCCGCAAGCACGCCGTTTGCCACCTGAGAAACCTGGATCAACATCCGACGGTCAACCCGGTCACTGAGTACTCCACCGTAGAGTGAGACGATTAGAAGACTGGGGGCAAATCCCATGCCAACGATTCCCGTGATGAAAGCATCGTCTGTCATGTTGTACACGAGAATCCCGCGAGCGACCATCTGCATTTGAAAGCCACCCATCGACAGCACCATTCCAAACCAGATCATTCTAAAATCTCGGTTCGTAATTACAGATTCAAACGTGTGAAAAAACAATCGTCCAACCACGCCCAATCTTGGAGCGCGCCGAACCAGCACTGGCGGTGTGTCGCCATGCTCTGAACTCGGGTTTATCGGGTCGTGGACTGCCAATTAGTTCTCTAAAAGGAATAGGCGCTCTCCGAAGGGGAGCTCGAAGAGGAAGGTTACTCCTGTAATCTCTGATTTGCTCGTGGATTTGATGGCGTTCTCTTCGTTCAAGATCGAGTCTTTTCTTGTACCCTTCGCTTATCTGAAATATGATCTTTAATGAGAATGTTTACATGACTGATTTGCTGAAATTGACCGAGCCGACGCTCCAAGATATTCATACCGCTCGATCAGTGATCGAAAACCACGTATCGCATACACCGATACGACAATACCCGGTGCTGTCGGAACTACTCGACGCCGATGTTTGGGTGAAGCACGAGAACTTCCAGCTATTGGGAGCCTTCAAAGTACGAGGGGGGATCAATCTAGTCTCCCAAACCACGCAAGAAGAACGTGACCGGGGATTCGTCACCGCTTCATCTGGAAACCACGGGCAATCAATTGCATACGCAACTCGTGCTTTTGGCGCCGCTTGCACCGTCGTATTACCAGAGGGTGCGAATCCAGCCAAGGCTGCTTCGATTGCGGCAATGGGAGCGAACGTGGTATTTCATGGCGACGTGTTCGAGCGCTCGCGAGAACACGCAGAAGAATTAGCCGAGCGAGACGGCTCGCGGTTCGTTCATGCAGCTAACGAACCGGCGTTGGTCGCGGGAGTCGCAACCTACGCAGTCGAAATACACGAAGATCTAAAAGATATCGATACAATTTTCGCACCAATCGGAGCCGGTTCGGGAGCTTCCGGAGTCTGTATTGTCAACGACGCTCTCTCGCCATCAACTCATGTAATTGGTACACAGGCAGCGAACGCACCCGCTGCCTATCACGCTTGGAAGACAGGAAATATCGAAACGTATCCAATGTCGACAGTAGCCGAGGGTTTGGCGACAGAATCGGCGTATACGTTTCCGATCGGGATACTTCGAAACCGATTAAAAGAGTTCGTACTCGTTGATGACTCGGATATCAGCACCGCCATCAAGATATACATTCACGCCACTCGAACATTGGTTGAGCATGCAGGTGCGGCATCACTGGCAGCAGCTATCGGCATGAAAGACCAAATTCAGGGCAAGCGAGTCGTGCTTATCGCGAGCGGTGGGAATATCACTACCGATCAGCTTAAGTCAGTACTGAGCTAGATTATTAATCGCTCGCGAGCGCCTGAATTTCCTGTTCTATCGTGTGAACCCGGGTGTAATCCTCGCGGTACATTGCGAATGCCCGCTCTAAGTAGAGTTGTGCTTTCTTTGCAGAGGTTTCAGCACCGTCAGTGGCAGTCTCAATCAAAAGATCGATTCGACGGTTGTCAGGGATATGCTTTGCGATCGAACGTATCTTAGATTCACTTTCGCGCGCTCCGACTGAATCATCACCACTTGATTCATACTGGAATCGCCCCATCAACGTCGTCAACTCGGTCAGTAAATCTGGCTCGGACATCATGCTGTACATCACGTCATCGACGTCAGTATTGACCGGAGCGGTACTTCCAATTGCCTCAACGCCCTCAGACGATCCAGCGTCGATATGCCTTTGCTCGCTACCGGCAATCCGGGATTTTTCGTCATATTGAGTGGCGTACTCAGCGGAAATACCGGCGACCACTTCCATAAGCGAAGTCACATCGGTCAGATTGGCTGCTCCGCCAAACAATAGATCATCTCCCCGCTTCTCGGCAGTCTGTCGCAGCCACTCTTCAGACTCGACTGGTTCAGGTGCTGGGGGAAATGCGAACGATGACATATCACCAGAGCCAAGTTGCTCGACCTGCCCTGCCAAGAACGGCGGTACATACTTGCTGATATCGACCGAAACCGGCAGTATCACTACGTAAGAAGCACCGACCTGATCTGGATTAGACCCATCTCTGAAATAGATCAGTGCGTGCCCTTTAGGATCAGCGGCGTTACCTATGTGATATTCGAGTGTCATAAGTTCTGATCAGACCTTTGCCTGTTGTGCCATTATCTGACGTCATGGAGTCGAGTTATGCGTTGGGGGCGATTAACATCTTACTTCTGGTTATTCTGAACGTAACAGCTTATTTGAATATTACGACGCTGATGTTGTGATAACGCGGGAGCGGTAAAACGAGTATCTACAGCCTGGTAGCAAAGCCACTAATTTTTCGACTTCCTCCAGAAGGCGCCCACAAAGCTGCCGAAACCGCGCTGCGGGTACCGGGGGCATGGAACGCTTTTCGGGTCTCCAATGGTGCACGGGACATAAAGCTTGAAATAAATCTTGCCGGGATCAAATTACCTACACCAATCGGCATGGCCGCAGGATTCGACAAAGATTGCAAAGTACTCGGATCGGTATTGAATCTGGGGTTCGGATTCACAACGGGCGGGACAGTTACGCTGGCACCACGTCCCGGAAATCCAAAACCGAGAATGTTAAGACTGCCCGAACAAAGAGCCGTGATGAATTCATTGGGGTTCCCTGGCCAAGGGCTTGAACCGTCGGTGAAGCGACTCCAAAGTTCACAGCGTTATAAAAATCGAGTGCTACTCAGCATATCGGGAACTATTGAAGATGAGATCGTCGAATGCTTACGCCGATCTCAGAATTTCGTATCAGGCATCGAACTCAACATTAGCAGTCCAAACACTGCTGGCTTACGAATTTTCCACGAACCCGGGCGACTTCGAGGACTGATCGAAGGGTTAGTTGCTGAGAAGCAAGTTCCGCTCTTCGTAAAACTCCCACCATGGCCGCGAGACGATGAGAATCGGCGCGAATTGTTGAAACTCGCAGCCACGGCAGTCGATGCAGGCGTGGATGGATTGGTTATTGCAAATACTCACCCGATCGAAAGCAAAAGATTGCAGGTCGGTCGAGGTGGTCTAAGCGGCGCGCCATTGTTCGAACACACCGAGTTGATGATTGCCGATATTCAAGCCCAGGTTCAAGGCGAAGTCGCAATTATCGCTTGCGGTGGAGTTTCGACCGCTGAACACGTTTGGAAACTACTCGTATCTGGTGCTTCCGCTGTACAACTCTATACTGCGTTCATCTACGAAGGCCCTGGGCTTCCTGGACGAATAAACAAACGCCTCTCGAAGATGATGAGGGCAGCCGGCATCACTAAAATTGGTGACATCTCGGGCGAGCCTCCGAATATACGATAACGCTAGCTAGCTCCGAGTGGACAGCAGGGCTTCTGCTTCGTCCCGAGTCCCCATTGCCGCCTGTGCACCGGCGCGGCCAACGCACAGCGCTCCTGACGCCATTCCCAGCCTAGCAGCGTCGAGCAGAGACATTCCTGACGCGATGCCAACTCCAAGACCACCATTGAAAGCGTCACCGGCAGCGACCGTGGCTACGACTGGAACCTTATAAGGCTCAAGTGGCTCGGAGATACCGTCAGATTCAACCCAAGCACCCTGATCCCCGAGAGTGACAATCACTGTCTCGATTCCGGTGTTACGGATAGCGATGGCTGCCTTTTTAGCTGAAATCTCATCGATCACGTCGATATTTGACATGGATGAAGCCTCACCTTGATTTGGGGTCAGCACAGTTACCGAATCGTAGAATCTAGCCGGAACTTCGCGAACTGGCGCGGGGTCAAGAACTACAGGGATGCCGGCTTTCGCCGCCGCGTCCATTGCCACTTTAGTCGCCGTAAGTGGCACTTCCTGTTGACAAAGCAATACGCCGGCGGATCTCAGGGCATCTCGAACGTCATCTGATTGCTGCGAATCACAAAGAGCGTTCGCTCCGTAAACCGGGTTCACATAATTTTCTCCATCAGGAAGTATGAAAATGGCAGCGATCCCTGATGCAATGTTTTCAGTTCTGCGGAGCAATAACGTGTCGATACCCTCTTCTCGCATGAACTGGGCCATCTCTTCGCCGAAGCTGTCATCACCTATGCGCCCAACCATCTTCACTGATCCAGGGCTTTGGGCCAGACGTGCAGCGGCAACGGCCTGATTGCCGCCTTTTCCGCCTGGGGTGGTGTAAAACCGTGTGCCTTCCGCCGTTTCGCCTGGGCCCGCTAGGCGCGGGGTGTCCACGATCAAATCCATATTGAGTCCGCCGAGTACGATTACGTCTTTCAAAAAATCCTACCTAAGTATCTGATTTTTGGTCAATACCGATTACGTAGCTAATTGGATGGACCGAATTTATCTGCGTTCATGAGATCGTTCAGGAAATTTACCAGTCCTGAGTGCTCAGGTATTGCGATTACCTGATCTGCCGAACGTATTGCATCCGGATGACCATCTTCAATCGCCACGCCCAGTCCCGCCCATTCGATCATCGATTGATCGCCTTTTCCGTCGCCTACAGCTATTACGCCATCACGATTGACATTCAAGAGATTCGCAAGATGCTCAACGGCAAGATCTTTGCCAGCACCGATTGCTTCCACTTCACAGAACATCGGCAGCGAGTGAGTGACTAAAGCTGATCCGTTCAGTTGTGAGTGAAGTGTTCCGACCAGAGGCTCGACGATACCAGGCTCTCCGACCCCCACGATTGCAGTCGGGTTTTTGTCGGCCATGCTGATCAGCGAGTCGATGTCACGGATTGCAATGCCCATTCGGTCGCCGTAAGCATTCGTCCAATCGGATCTTTTCTCGACCCAAACATCGTCGCCTAGGAACATCATCACCTCTGGCACAACCGATAAAAGGGCAGTAATTGCCTGCGTGGTAACGTCTTGATCGAGTCGCTCGTGTCGGATCGTTGTTTTCGTGACCTGATCGTAAGTCATCGCCCCTTGAAAACATATGACCGGACCTGCAGCTCTTGCTTGTTCGGCGATTCTCAATGCAGGCTTGAGAGTTCTACCGGTTGAAACCGATACTACGGCCCCTGCACTCTGAACGCGAATAATAGCTTGAACGAGCTCTGGTTTTATTTGCCGGTCTTTACCGATCATCGTGCCATCGATGTCGAGTGCGACTAGTGAATATGTTTGGTTCAACACCATCAATCTCCCCCGTCTGACTTTGCCGGGTGCCCGCTAACTATTCCTCGTAAATACGATGGCCAGATCAGAAGCGAAATTACCGTGAGAACGAGACCCACAATCGCGATGATGCTCACAGCGTTGTTCGCTCCCCACCAAACTGCCATCCCACCGACCAATAACGCTCCGATCGGACCGGTTCCAATCGATGCAGCCAGAACTCCCAACACTCGTCCTCGAATTTCTGCCGGTGTCGACGTGATTACGATGACGCTCTGCATGGTAGCGAACCCAGACATTGAGAAGCCGCCAATGAAAAGAATCGGTAGCGCCATCCAGAAAGACGGGGCCAATGAAAATGAAAGTATCGCCAGTAGAGATATCACTGATCCGATCGAGTAGATTTTAGTGAATCCACCTGGTCGTGCCTTTAGGGCAATTACAAGCGAACCTGTTGTAGCTCCAATGCCTTCAGTTGCGATAAGAACTCCGATAAGAAGTGGCCGAACTTTCAATGTTTCGGCACCAATCACCGGAACCATGTGTTGGTACGGAAACCCGAAGATATTCATCACGATTGTAATGATCAGCGTGACCACGATTATCTGATCGGCTTTGACATGCTTTAGGCCCTCTGAGAGATTTGAGAAGTATCCACCGCTACTGCCTGTTGGCTTGCGAGCGTGTTCGATCTGCGGCAGCGAAAACGCCAACATCGATCCAATGGCGAACAAGACTGCTCCAGTGATATAAGCAGCTTCGATCCCCAGTGTGGATAAAAATGCTCCAGCACCGAGAGGCCCAATAACGCGAGAAAAATTACTACTCGCCATGTCAATGCCAATGGCAGTGGAGATGCGGTCTTGACCAACTACATCACCGATCATCGCCCGCCGGACAGGAAAATCAGTTGCCCACATCACGCCTGCAAGCGTCGCGCCGATGCATATGTGCCACAGTTCGATCCGGCCATTTATGACCAAGAAAGCCATAATCACGTAAACGCTTGAGAGTGTTCCGAGAGTGGTTCCCATGAGAATTTTTCTATTCACCCGATCGGATATCAATCCAATCGTAGGCCCCAGTAGCAACATAGGAATCATACGCAAGAACCCGATAACTGCTACCCAAAACGGTGATCCAGTAAGTTCGAAAACGAAAATACCTAGAGCCACAGTCTCCATCCAGCGCATCGTGGTGGAGGCAATGCCGATCCCCCAAAGACGCCGGAACGAGGGATTTGAAATTACCGAACTGAAACGCTGCGTTGAGCGGCTTTCTTGCGACGCACTCGGCGAGTTCAACTGGTTATCTTGCTCTCTTTATTGTGGGATCGGAACCAAACTGCTGAATCAGCAGTATCACCATCGTATTGGAATCTTTCATCCCAAATACCAGCGCCCGACTCACGGGCTTGACGCTCCATATCCGCCAAATATCCGTCGTATCGAATATTTGGACGTTCGGTGTCAGACGTACCAAGTCCATTCAAGATAAGTGCAGCGTTAATCATTACGTTTTCGAGGAAGACGTAGCGCATAAGACGACCTTGATCGTCTCTGTCGCGCTCATCGTCCTCCAATAGGACTGTTTTGCCGTCAATCCAACTTTCTGTGACCTGCTGAGCGAAGTCGTGAAACGGATCGCCAAATGGCTTGATTTCGATTCCGATAAGCCTGATTGTCTGTTCGCTATTGCCATCATCCACAACAATCGTGCGACCATCGATCACACGCAGAACTTCGACAGAAATACGTTCAGGTGGCGACGGTTGCGACGAGTTGCTGCTACCACCAAAAAGCGGCCCCAGTATTCCAACAGACATCGACGCTAGGACTACCAGCGCAACGACAGCGATCAACACCTTCCAAACTGCTCCCCCGAGTTTCCGGCTGCTTCCACCAGTTTCGTATCCATCCCAAGAACGATCGATATCGCGTTGAGATGGACCGTATACATCATTCACGAGATCATCGGGGGATGGTTCGTTTTGCTGTTCGTCAGAGTTGTCTGATGGGGTTTGCATATTTGAGACAGAAGCTAGTCAGATTGATCGTCGAACAAGCCTAACTGCCTCTGATCACCAGCGGGTTCATCGATCGTTATTTCCTCGATCAATCGCGGATCATCATTCTTGTACGAGTTCACTCTCGTCGACACCGGAATAGCCTTCAGCCGATCATTTGAAGCGGGCATCAGGATCGACTGCAGATTTTCAGTTTCAGTTGTCAATGGATCGAGCCAGACGGCGACCGTTTCCTCGTCGAGTATCGCCGGCATTCGATCATGAATCGTAGACATGAAATCGTTCGCTACTGTCGTGACGATGGCACACGAATCGATGGTTTCACCATGTTCGTTTATCCACGAGTCGTACACGGTGGCGAATTGGAGGGTTTCGCCTTCTTTGGGCGAAATGAACATCGGCTGCTTCGAGCCGCCAGACTTGTTCCATTCATAGAATCCGTTTGCAGGAACAACTCCCCTTCTCCGCTTGAACGGATCTCGCCACATGCCAGAATCAGCCAGTCGATCATCGCGGGCATTGAACGTGCTTTGAGGTATTTTCTCGGACTTGACCCAGTTCGGTATTAGCCCCCACCGCATCGGCTTTGCGACAAATCGGCCGTCTTCACTGATGATCGTCACAACATCCTGAGTCGGACGAATATTGAATCGTGAGCGCAAATCAGGTCTTCGGGCGATTAAATCACCGACTCCAGCGCTATCTAAGCCGCTACCCATCGCTTGGTGGCGAACTCCACTGACATATACATAAACAAAAGCACCGCACATCGAATTAGTTTACGCTGCGCGGCGCTTGTTCAGATTGAACCAATGATCACTTTGGCGGATGGTCTACGAACTGAACTGTTTGTCTCGCCACGAGTAGATCGGCTCCCAGCCAATGACGTCGGTGACGTTTTGAATCGAAAGCGGTGCTTCGAATCCGTCGAATTCCTTTTTGAGCGGAACATCAGGATAGACCGTTTTGATTGCTTCCATCGTTGGGATATTCAGCATCGTATCTTTCGCGTTTAGGAAGAATCGGTGGTGACCATTCCAGTTCTCGTTCACGACCGACTGAACACAGGCACGTGCCGCATCACGAATGTGAAGATAAGTCCAGAAACCCTGACACCGAGTCCATGGATCGGTAATTGGGTTCGCTTGAAGATGTTTAAAGTACGCATCGTCCCACATACCGTTGAACCTCATGCTGGCGATTGCCATCCAAGGAGATCGCCTGGAGAACGCCTCTCCGATTTCCTCGCCCAACCACTTAGCGATTGAATATGGATCTTCAGAACGTGTGTAAACGTTCTGATCCATTGGGAAGTACTCTGGTGGCTTGACCTCGTTCGGAGCCCAACGTGCAGCCGTTCCCATAGCACCGACAGCGTTATACGAAGAGCCCAAAGCAACGCGCTTCACTTTGAGTTGCTCAGCAGCGCGACACACATTCCACATCGACATCGTGTTGGTTTTAACAACATCTTCTTCGACGTAGTTTGCGGCGCTGGGACGAGATGCAAGTGAGATCACTGCATCACAATCGTCCATCGCAGAAATGACCTGACCATAATCAGAAATTTCGACCTCAAAGAATGTAGGAATCTTTGGCCAGTTCTCTCGCATCTGCACAGCCGCTTCGGCGTTTGCTAACTGCCCCGTTGTTCCGCTGTGTCCCAAATT
>CAJQSP010000008.1 GCA_905614375.1 uncultured Dehalococcoidales bacterium
TATCACCGGCGGCTCGGCTGATTACAACGCCGATGACATCACCGTCATGGAGGGCATGGAAGCCGTCCGAAAACGACCAGGTATGTACATCGGTACAACCGGGCTCGAAGGTGTTTTCCACCTAGTTCGTGAGATCGTCGACAACAGTGTCGACGAAGCGATGGCAGGCTTCGCTACCAGAATCGATATAACTATCCATAAAGATGGCTCTGTGACCGTTAGCGACGACGGACGTGGAATTCCTGTGGACAATCATAAGAAAACAGGCATTTCAGCCCTCGAAACGGTCATGACCACCCTTCATGCCGGAGGCAAATTCGGTGGCAAGGGATATCAGGTTTCAGGTGGGCTTCATGGTGTTGGTGCATCCGTGGTGAACGCTCTGTCTGAATCAACTACTGTCGAAGTACGTCGTGATGGCAAAGTAAGTACACAGAGATACGCACGCGGCAAGTCCATTGGCGAGATGGAAGTCCGCCAGCCTGAAGAAACCGACGATCCCGGTACAGGAACGTCGGTGCACTGGATGCCAGATGCTGAAATCTTCCCGGAAATTGGATACGACTGGGACATCATTTCCAATCGATTCAAAGAGATGGCTTACCTGAACCAGGGCCTAACGATTCACCTACGATCCGAATGGCATGACGATGCTTGGCCGTTCAACGATGTGACTTACATGTTTGATGGCGGAGTACGTAGTTTCGTTCGTTCACTCAACCGTCGACGTGGCTCAATTCACCCGAACGTTATGTATGCACAGGAAACTATCGATGGTGTTGTTGTTGAAGTTGCGATGCAGTACAACGAATCCTTCATTGAAAATACCCTCTCTTTTGCAAACGTTATCCGCACTGGAGACGGTGGATCCCACGTAACCGGTTTCCGCTCAGCACTCACACGTGTGCTTAACGATTTCGCAAAGAAAAACAATCTTCTCGGAACCGGCAAAGACGACATCAAGAACCTTTCAGGTGAAGATACTCGTGAAGGTCTGATGTGCGTTATCAGCGTCAAGGTAAAAGATCCTCAATTCGAAGGCCAGACGAAGGGTCGACTCGGCAACCCTGAAGTAAAGGGTGCAGTCGAGCAGATCGTAGGCCGCAAGCTCGTTGAATTCCTCGAAGACAACCCCGGTGACGGTGCACTGATTATCAACAAATCGACCACCGCAGCACGCGCACGGGCTGCCGCAAAGAAGGCCCGTGACCTCGTCATTCGCAAGAACGCAATGGACGGCGGATCACTTCCTGGTAAGCTCGCCGACTGCACCGAAAAAGACCCTGCAGGGTCTGAGATTTACATCGTTGAGGGTGAATCCGCTGGCGGGTCTGCTAAGCAAGGACGAGATCGACAGTTCCAGGCAATTCTTCCGCTACGTGGAAAGATTCTGAACGTCGAGAAGGCTCGACCTGAGCGAATGTTGGCTCACGAAGAAATCGCAGCCCTCATCACCGCACTCGGTGCGGGTTTAGGTGAAGACTATGACGAAGAAAAACTTCGCTACCACCGAGTGATCATAATGACGGACGCCGATGTCGACGGAGCGCACATTCGTACACTGCTACTGACGTTCTTCTTCCGCAATATGCCGCAGATCATCGGAAACGGCCACCTCTACATCGCCCAGCCACCGCTGTACCGAGCCTCAAGAGGAAGGTCGGCAAGATGGTTGTATTCCGATGCTGAGCTGGACGAATGGACTGCAAACCGCCTTTACGGAAAAATGCGCATTACTGCCGAGAACGACAGCAAGCTCGAACTGAATAGCGCGAAAATCGGCAAAGTTCTCACCCCGCTCCGCGACTATATCGACTCGCTCGAAGTGGCACGGGTTTTGAACATTCCAGAGGGCGTAATCGACAAGCTGATCAAAGATCCTGAATACGTGAAGCTTGATTTCCGACCTGAAGAACCAGAAGCTCCTGTCGAGGTTGCTCAAGCTTTACTATTTGGCGGATCTGGCGACGATTCGGTTATCGAAGATGTGATCGAAGAAGAAGATGTCGAGCCCGAAATACTTCCAGATCGAACATACGAGATCGATGGTTACACATTGACCAAGAACATCTTCCAGAACCCTGCCGTAATCCGCCTACGTACGATCTACCCAATCATCAAGGAAGTCCTCGAAGCCGGCACACTAACGATCGAAAAGGCCGACAGCATCGTTGCCACGGGCGTTGCATGGAACGATTTGCCATCAACGCTCGACAATAGCTCCGACCGATCAGGCGTGAACATTCAGCGCTACAAGGGTCTTGGCGAGATGAACCCTGATCAACTGTGGGAGACCACGATGGATCCTTCCGAAAGAGTGATGCTTCGAGTTACTGCCGATGACGCTATGGCGGCCGACGATATGTTCCGAACCCTTATGGGCGACGACGTAGAGCCCCGACGGAACTTCATACGAGCAAACGCACTAGAAGTAAAAAACCTCGACGTGTAGCTAGCTGGTTCTCCCTCCCAGTGTGGGAGGGAGTTAGAGGGTGGGAGACTTCGACGCGCGACCAAGTGAACCGCCAACTACCAGAACGAACACAAGCGGAAGAATGGCTGTGACACCTCAGCCCAAAGTGACCCCTTACGACGCTCCCCGTAATATTCCAGCTACAGATCATGAAAAAGCGATCATGAAGTTCGTGTTTTCTCTGATCTAATCGCTCCTAAATCATCAGGATCGTACGCAAAACTCGAACTAATATTGGAGATGAATTGAACCATCCCAATAACAATGCAATCGCTTCGGCATCTCAACGACGCAAAACGATATATCTCGAAGTAAGCGAATGTTAATTGAACTTAAGCATCATCACTCAGAAAGTGCCATCGTTAACCGCGATCGTTACTTTCCCATCTGGCGTCGATTCCCACAGCTTGAAGAACGGAATGCCTCTACGCTCAAGCTCGGCATCGCCGCCTTGATGCCGGTCGAGAATCGCCATAGCTAGCACAACCTTGCATCCACTCGCCTCGACCGCATCAATTGCCGGGAACAACGAACCACCGGTTGAAATTGTGTCGTCAAAGGCAGCAACTTTCATACCCCGCTGAAGATTACCTTCGATCTGCTTACCGGCGCCGTGTTCTTTCTGCTCGGGTCTAACAAAGAACCCTGTGCGCTTCTTGCCGTCCAGATGCGAACGTAAAGCCAACGCACCAACAATAGGAACGGCGGCAACGGTAGGACCACCGAACGCCTCTATTAGATCATCATCCATCGCAATACTGAACGCTCGCGAAATCAGATCTGCTCCTTCAGGATCAGTCGAAAGCATCCGACCGTCGAAGTAGTAGGTGCTTTTCGCACCTGATGACAACGTGAAATCACCAAAACGAAGCGAATCAAGCTCCATTGCACGATCGTACAAGCGAGTCGCAATGCTTTTTAGGTCAGATCGGTTGTCCATACGCAGAAATGCTCCTGATTAGTTATATAAACCTTGATTTTCTATGAACTCAGCGACCGAACTCGGAACCAAGTCACCGACTGATCGCTTATCCGAAAGAAAACCCCGCACGCGGGTCGCCGAAATGTCGATCATTGGACCCTCAAGATACTCTGCCCCGATCGCAGGGTGTGAACCATCGAGGCCATCGATCTGAAGATCCTGGCCCGGTCGCCCCACGGCAACGATAGTAGCCAGTTCCGGAATCCGATTACCGTCTTTCCAACGATCCATCGACAACGCTGAGTCTGCACCAACGATCAGGAACAGCTCAGCCGAGTCACCAAGTTTAGCTCGCAAGTCATTGAGCGTATCGACTGTATAAGTCGATCCTTCTCGCTTGATATCGATATCAGATGCCGAAAAACCGGGCATGCCTGATACAGCTAGTTCAACCATCCGCAAACGATCGCTTGCAGATGCAACAGACGGATTTTCACGCAACCATTGATCAGAAGTAACGACAAACAGCACCTGATCGAGTTCAAGATCTTCTTGAACAGCTGACGCTACCGCTAAATGTCCGTTGTGAACGGGATCGAACGTGCCGCCAAACACGCCCACTCTCTTGGTAATGCGTGAAGTAAACATTAGTCCCAGTCGAATTCCCAGTTACCGATCAACACCGTGTCACCCGATTCCAGACCGGCAGTTTTAAGCGCTTTGGTAACTTTCAACTCGTCCAGACGCCGGTGAAACTGCAATCGAGCTTCATGCGAATCCAAATTACTACCCTTAGCGAGACGAACCGCTTTCGTGTGAACAATCCGAAGTTGACCATCGGGTTCTCGAACTACGACTTCTGTAGATTTTCTTACAACCGGTCGAAGCACGGGGATTTGTTCTTCAGGTAATTCTGAAGCCGCCGGTTCGTACTCGTACGACGAGCTCAGCAGGTGAAACATCGCCTGCTTTAGCTCATCTAGACCATCGTATGTCGCTGCAGAAACGAAGAACGTTTCGGAATGAAGTCCATCAACATCCTTCAGAGCTTCTTCAATCTCTTCTTTCAAAACCGATACTTCATCAAGGTCGAGTTTGTTAACCGCCAGAATCTGAGGCTTCTTTGCAAGTCCAGGATCGTACTGAGTGATCTCTTCATTGATCGCTTTGATCCTGCCCGGAACATCGTCTTCACTACCGTCGACAACGTGAACAAGAGCACGAGTTCGCTGAACATGCTTCAGAAATTCGTCGCCTAATCCAATGCCTGTGTGAGCACCTTCGATCAATCCTGGAATGTCGACCGCAACAAATGCTTGCGTTCCCGATTCAACCACGCCTAGAACGGGTTCAAGCGTAGTGAACGGGTAATCTGCTACTTTAGGCCGAGCTGCGCTAATAGCCGTCAATATGCTCGACTTACCGGCGTTAGGCATTCCGATGAGACCTACATCAGCAATAAGCTTCAGATTTAGGCGAACTCGACGTATCTCACCATCACCCCCTGCTTCAGCCAGAAGTGGTTCCTGATGAGTAGCTGTTACGAAGTGAGCGTTTCCCCATCCACCACGACCACCTTCAGCAACAATCATCCGCTGCCCATGGCGGCTCAGATCACCAATTAGTTCTTTGTCTTCGGCATCTTCCCAAAGCCAAACCTCAGTCCCTACCGGAACGGATACTTCAACACCTTCACCTTTGGCACCGTTACGAACATGGCCATCTCCCTTCGTCCCATTTTTTGCAATGAAATGAGGTTGCCAATGAAACTTCGTAAGAGTGTTAATAGATTTATCGGCTACGAGGACTACGTCGCCACCGTGACCACCGTCACCACCCCCTGGTCCACCACGCGGAAGAAGCGCCTCTCGAATGAAAGCGACAAGTCCGTGTCCACCGTTTCCGGCGCGAACTTCTATTACTGCAGAATCTAACATGTGTATAACCGGATTAAATAATTATTCTAGTTAATTAATCTTCATATCAGTAACCATTGTTTATATGTGAATAACACTCTTATATTGAGTATAAAGATACTGTTGAGAAACGGTTGGTAACGAACTGTTAGTTATGTAAATACGTTGTTGGTAAATAATCTGCTGTCGAATAAGTTCTTGGGAATAAATTTTAACCGTTATTAGTGAAAAACCATTTCAAAATATTGGTATATTTATTCAGGTAGTAGTACGAATATATTCACAGTAAACATAGGAAATTATTCGACGAATTATCAGTTGTTCACAACGATCCGAAACTGGTTAGCAATCGTCCGAGCGAAAACGAACATCTACTTTGTTGTGATGTTGACCCTGCGAGCTCGAATTACGATGTCTCTAACTGCGGCAAGATCATGCCTTACGGAGCTATCCGTTTCCAATAATTTCTCAAAGCGCTTCTGAGCATATAGAACGGTCGAGTGATCCTTACCGCCGAGCGCCTCTCCAACTCGCGCGGAAGTCAGATGAGTGTCTTCCCTCAGCATGTACATCGCCATACGGCGAGCCGCGGCAGTCGCCTTGTCTCGTCGTTTACTAGTAATGAGATCGACAGTTACACCGCTGAATTCTGATATTGATTTTAGTATTTCATCAACCGATGCAACGTCTTTCGGAGTTTCAGCCAGAAGACTCTTAAGCGCTTGATCGGCGAGTTCAGTCGTAACTGGACTTCCGATCAGCTGCGAATAGGCGATAACTCGATTGAGTGCACCTTCTAACTCGCGAACGTTTTGGTGAGCACGTTGAGCTATCTGATCCACAACCGCTGGATCAAGATTACGAGCCTTACTCTGCAATATCGCGTACCGAGATTCGTAGTCAGGTGGTTGTATGTCTACTTCGAGTCCGCCTGCAAGACGCGACTGGATACGTTCTTGTAGCAAACTCTTGCTTGCCGGCTCATCGCCAGTGATGACGATCTGCTTGCCAGTCATATGCAACTCGTTGAACGTATGGAAGAAACCTTCCTGAGTTTGCGGTTTCGAAGCGATGAACTGAATATCGTCGACCAATAGCACGTCGGGACTTCTGTAACGCTCGCGGAACTTATTGGCCGTTCCCTCGCGAATCGCGCTGATGTACTCGTTAGTGAATCGCTCACTGCTTACATACATAACCTTCAGACCACGCAAAACTAAGGTGTGACCAATGGCGTTCAACAGGTGAGTCTTACCAAGCCCTACTTCTGAATATATATACAGAGGGTTGTAGGCACTTCCTGGTGACTCCGCGACTTTGGCTGCCGCAGCCTGAGCAAGGCGGTTTGATGGGCCTGCAATGAATGTCTCGAAATTGAAAGATGGCTTGAGCGCATAGGACTTCGCGTAGTCGATTTTCCCAGCGGTCTCATTTGGCTCATATTCCGACGATTCAGAGTGGTCTGAAATCAGAGTTTCTGACTGCTCTTCACGGGTCGAACCTTGGATATTGAACTGTACTTCAAGCTTTCGTCCGGCGACTCGTGAAACGGTTCTGAGGATTGTTCCCGAAAGACGCTTCTCGAGCATCTCTGCTGCGAAAGGTGACGGCGTGGAAATCGTAAGGATGTCATCAGATAATCTTACCGCTGAAGTAGGTTTTAACCACGTTTCGTAGTTGGGTCTGGGGATTTCAAGTTGGAGCTGTCCCAGAGCTGCTGACCAGATTTGTCGTGCGTTATCCGTTGCCAAACCCTCACTAATTTTGGACACAAGTGCCCCTGAGCCAGTAATTTTGGCTTGTAAAAATATCGACCGATTATGTGGATGCTATGGTCGGCGTTTTCGGCAGATGGATGTTGCCTGTGGTGGTGCTGACCTGAGGGCAACCGTACCATGCAGTAGGCTGGTGTATGCAACCCCTTCAATGGGTCAATCGGCTCGAATTTATAACCAATTTCCCAACAATATTGTGACAACAATCGCGCTCAAGTTTGAACGACCGTTAAAATTAACATTTCTCCGACAATGCAAGCGCCGACCGGACTAGCGATTTCAGCGCGCCGCGCCCGGCGCAATGCTTATAAAGTGATCACATGCGAATAGTATTTTTTGGATCGCCCGCTGAAGCTGCTGAATCTCTTGAGTCGTTGATCGCAGAGGGTCACGATATTGCCGCGGTCTACAGCCAGCCCGACCGAAAGTCCGGTCGAGGCAGAAAAAAGACAGCCACGCCCGTTAAATCGTTCGCTATGCAAAGCCATCTACCCGTCGTCACTCCAAAAGATCTTAGAAACAACGTTGAAGAGATAGAACGGCTCACTGATCTAAAGGCTGATGCGTTCGTAGTAGTGGCGTATGGAAGAATCCTTCCAGCAGAAATTCTTCAAGTGCCCCAAATGGGAGTAGTTAACATCCACCCATCGCTATTGCCGAAGTACAGAGGACCAAGCCCGGTAGTAACGGCAATCCTTGAAGGCGATAACACCGTTGGCGTCACAATAATGCTGCTGGACGAAGGAATGGACACTGGGCCCATCCTCGCTCAATCGACGCCTATGCAGCTATCGGGCACCGAAAAGGGTGCTGAACTGCAAGATGCGCTGTTTAAGGAAGGGGCATCTATGCTCCCTGATGTTCTTAAAGGGCTTCAAGAGGGGACGCTCGCCGCAGAGCCACAAGACGATACCAAGGCGAGCGTCACTAGGCTTATCGACAGATCAGACGGTGAGATCGATTGGGCGTCGCCTGCGGAACGCATAGATCGAATGATTCGTGCGTACGATCCTTGGCCGGGAACGTTCACTAGCTGGAACGGTAAGGGCTTGAAGGTGCTTGATGCTCAGATTAGTTCCGCATCGGCATTTGGGGCTGCAGTAGGTGCTGGCGTAGTTGTGATTGACGAAGGCCGAGTAAATGTCGGCACTGGGTCAGCGTTGATCGAGCTAAAGAAAGTTCAACTCGAAGGTCGCCAAGCCATTGCGGCCGCCGACTTCCTGATGGGTCAATCCGACTTCGACGGCGCAACGTTAGGGACTTAGCGTTCTACGCGGTTTCGATCTGAACGATTTCGCGGTGCGAGAGGTGGCTTCGTACGTGGTCGACGTTAGCCAGCCAGTATTCGCTTCCGTAGAACTTGGCTTCGGCAGTTGCGATGTTTGCAACATCGTCGCCGTACGATCGAATCCAGATGAACTGAGTGCGCTCTTCGTTAACCCAACTGCTTTCAACCTTGATACCGGCTTCATTCATTGCAGGGATGAGCTTTGGGAAAGCCTCGAGCCAGCTGTCGAGCATTCCTTTGTTAATGGTGTACGTGCGCAAGTGGGCAACTGTCATCGTTAGTAAAACTCCGTGAGCCAAAAATAGCGATTCGTGTCAGTGAAATTCAAGTAACTGATTCTATCGACGATACGACAGGTGTGGCAACGAATAGACCGCTGGTAAAATGCCAAAAACCGAGCTAGCCCTTGAGCATACCCATTAGTGCGCGCTTACCGCCCGGACCCGAGATCTTCTTCATCATCTTCTGCATCTGTTTGAATTGATTTAGAAGCTGGTTGACCTGCGTAGTCGTGGTTCCAGAGCCATCGGCAATTCGCTTACGACGTGAGCCATTGATAATCGTCGGGCTCTCTCTCTCGGCCATTGTCATTGAGTGAATAATCGCTTCGGTTCGGGCCATTTGGCTCTCATCGATGTCCTTCGGATTAATCTTGCCTCGAAGTGAGCCCATGCCAGGAATCATGCCGAGAATATCTGTCATCGATCCCATTTTCTTGATGGTTTGGAACTGCTGCAACATGTCGTTCAGGTCAAATTGATTCTTCTTGATTTTCGCTTCGAGAGCGGTAACTTCTTCAGAATCAAACTGAACTTCAGCCTTCTCGATAAGCGACTCGACATCGCCCATGCCCAGAATCCGTGAAGCAATACGATCTGGGTGATACACCTCGAACTGATCAGGTCGCTCACCGACACCGATGTACTTGATAGGCACGCCAGTTGCAGATCGCATGGAAAGAGCGGCACCACCGCGGGCGTCACCATCCATCTTGGTGAGCACCATTCCAGTGACACCGATTCGATCATTGAACTCGCCACCAGAACGTACGGCATCCTGGCCTGTCATAGCGTCTAGAACAAGTAGCGTCTCTACTGGCGAAGTAGCGTCGCGAATATGTTCGAGTTCGCTCATCATATCGTCATCAATAGCGAGGCGACCCGCTGTGTCGAGAATGAGGTAGTGAACGCCCTCTTCCTGAGCCTTTTTGTAGGCTGTCTTAGCAACCTTCACGGGGGTGGAGCTTGAAGGCTCTTCCGAATAAACGGCTAGATCGAGTTGTTTTCCGAGCTGCTTCAGCTGGTCGACGGCTGCAGGACGCTGAAGGTCGCAAGCTGCCATCATCACGGGCTGCTTTTGCTTGCGCAACCATAATGCCAACTTAGCGGCGAGAGTGGTTTTACCAGCACCCTGAAGTCCAACGAGCATGATGACGCTAGGCGGCTTGTCGGCCCGGGCGAGCTCAACTAATTCTCCACCCAAGATTTCAGCAAGTTCGTCTCGAACAATTCGAATTACTGATTGACCAGGGGTCAGCGAAGCGTAAATCTTGTCGCCATCGGCACGCTCTTTGACATTTTTGACGAACTGGCGCGCTACTTTGAAGTCGACATCCGCTTCGAGAAGCGCAAGTCGAACCTCGCGGAGAGCCGCGTCGATGTCTTTTTCAGATAATTTGCCGCTACT
>CAJQSP010000009.1 GCA_905614375.1 uncultured Dehalococcoidales bacterium
AGAGGATAACGCCTTGGGGCACATAAAAACTCTGCAAGACCGTCACAAGTATCCAGTATTTGTAGGGCAGTGGTTTTGCGAGCAGTTAATAGGCGGCGGTAAGTTCTACGGGCTGCTAATTACGACATTCGCTGAGAGTGTTTGTCAGGTTGATGGTTCCTAATGCTCAATGAAGTTATCGAAAGTGTCGCTGAACGAGACGATGTTCAGTGGCTGTCTGTTCGGCTACCAGCCAGAGTTATCGATAACTCGACCCGCCACCACGCCTAATTTCGCTACTAATTCGGGATTTCGGTGTTCAGGGGCGGTGGCTATTGCGTGTTCCAAAGAGGTGTGGGTGCCTGAATGGAATGGGGCTTGGAGGGCGGCTAGTTTTGGGACTAGGGCTTTGATTAGGTGTTTGGCGTGGATGGTGTTGGTTTTTAGGACTTCGATGATGGATGCGGTTGAGACGTCGTCGTGGTCGGTGTGCCAGCAGTCGTAGTCGGTGACCATCGCTACGGTTGCGTATGCGATTTCCGCTTCCCTGGCGAGCTTAGCTTCGGGCATGTTTGTCATACCGATAACGTCGCAACCCCAGCTGCGGTACATCTCGGATTCGGCTCGGCTGGAAAATTGCGGGCCTTCCATGGTTAGGTAGGTTCCGCCGACTGCGTGGGTGAGTCCGATTTCAGTGGCAGCTTCAGCGATCACGTTTTGGGTTGTTGAACAGATGGGATCGGCCATGCTGACGTGGGCGACGAATCCGGTGCCGAAGAAGGTTTTTTCTCGAGCAAATGTCCGATCGATGAATTGATCGACGAGCACGAAGTCAGTGGGTTTGTGTTCTTCTTTTAGTGAGCCGACTGCGGAGAACGATACGATTCGATCGACACCGGCTCGCTTGAGGGCTTCGATGTTGGCTCGGTAGTTGATTTCGGTCGGTGGAATGCGGTGTCCGCGTCCGTGTCGGGGCAGGAAGACGAGTCGGTGTCCTTCGTAGTCGCCGATGAGGAGTTGATCGGATGGTTCACCAAATGCAGATTCGACTGTGATCCATTGGGCGTTTTTAAAGCCGTCTATTTCGTAGAGACCGGTTCCGCCGATGATTCCGATTGCCATTGACACTTTTTCTCCGACATATCTGGATGGGGCTAATTTGGTTCATGTGAACCGTGGGTTAGGTATGCGTTAAATATTTTGGTACCGAGGGTGGGACTCGAACCCACACGTCTGTTAAGACAGAGGATTTTAAATCCGCCGTGTCTACCATTCCACCACCCCGGCCCAAAATGTGCCGACTCTTACGAGTCGGCTTCCTATTGTCGCGAACTACGGCGGGAATGCTAGAGGGTCTTGAGATATTTGATCAATGCTAGTACCTGTTCATTCGATAAATGAGAAAATATAGGCATTATCGGTGAACAAATACCTTTGAATCGGTGGTGGATTGAATGAGATATCCCTCGGGTGACAATCCGGGGACTCTAGTTTTCGCCGTTTGGTAGACGTTTTCGTGTACGAGGCAGACGACTTTATTGGATCCTCGTGAATGACAGGGTTGCTGTTGTGATCAGCATTAACCGTTCGGATTGCAGGCGCTAAATCAGGTTCGCCTACACGCCGAGGGCCGAGCGCAAGTCATTTAGCACAGCGTCCAACGTTGCATCGTCCGGCGTCTCGGCATAAATCCTTACGAGGGGTTCTGTTCCGGACATTCTGACAACCGCCCACGATCCACCAGCAAGATTGAATCGCACGCCGTCACGTCGGTCGTCGGATTCATTGTCTAGTCCTCCGAGGCTGGTTGGCGCAGCGGAAGTCACTTTTTGGACCAGATTGGAGCGTTGAGATTCATCGTATGAAACATCGATTCGTCGGAAGGTATGTGGACCTACTAGGGTGTGAAGATCCGTGAGTAGCTCAGATGGTTTTTTGCCGCTCATCACCATTGCTTCCAGGAATATAAGCCCTGAGAGTGAGCCGTCACGCTCTGGGACGTGACCTTTGAATGCGTAGCCGCCGCTTTCTTCGCCGCCCATCGAGCAGCCATTGTCGATCATTGTGGGACCGACAAATTTGAATCCGACTGGAGTTCGGTAAACAGGTGCACCGTAATGAGCAGATAGTTTGTCGACCATTGACGACATCGTGATGGTGCAAGCTATTCCGCCTCGTTCGTTTCGGCGACCCATGAAGTGGGCTGTGAGTAGCGAGAAAACTTCGAGGGTTGTGAGGTAGCGACCGTTTTCGTCGACTATTCCTACTCTGTCAGCGTCGCCGTCTAAAGCTATGCCTATGTCGGCTCCTAGTTCTTTGACTGCTGCTGACAGTGGTTTTATGTTGTGCTCGATCGGTTCGGGTTGGTCCATTCCAGGGAAGTTTGGATTGTGGTCGGATCGGATTTCTGTGACTTCGATTGCGCCACCCGAGAGCATTTTAGGAATGATTCCTGCGCCCGAGCCGTGCATGGCGTCGACTACTACTTTTAAGGGCTGTGCCTTGATTGGTGCAACATCTATTGCTCGATGTAGTTGTTCTATATAAGGGGTGATTACATCGAAGATCGAGTTCGTGGCTTGCTCGCTAGCGGTTTTGCTGACCTTTCCATCGAGTACTTCAGCGAGGTGTTCTTCGATCTGGGCGACTTCACCTGGCGTTGCTGATCCGCCGGCGGAGGATTTCACCTTGAAGCCGTTCCACTCTGGTGGATTGTGGCTTGCCGTGATCATCACTCCATTGGCTGCTGAGTGATCGACTACTGCGAAGCTGCACGCCGGAGTTGGTGCTGCGACATCGAACATGTGTGTATCGATGCCGTAACCGTTGACTACTTCAGCAACGGCATTGGCAAATCGTGGCGAACCGTAGCGGGTATCGAAACCAACTATCAAGCCCTGACCTGCTCGCCCCGTTGCGATTATATTTCTGGCAACAGCTTCGCCGCACGCCCGTACGTTGGCAAACGTGAAGTCTTCAGCGATGATCGCTCGCCAGCCGTCCGTTCCGAATTGGATGTTTGGGCGATCGTTCATTCTGGAAGCTGCCTATCTCGTTAAATAGTTCGGGGCAGTCTGCATGATTCACAGACTGCCCCGAGTTTATTCGAGCTAGCGAACGGGTACTAGGCTTTTAGAGCCTCGACTCGATCGAGTTTCTCCCACGGGAGATCTAGATCATCACGCCCGAAGTGACCATATGCAGCAATCTGCTGGTAGATCGGTCGTCGGAGGTTGAAGTGATCGATGATCGCCTGCGGTCGTAGGTCGAAGTTGGCTTTAACCAGTTCAACAAGTTCAAATTCCGGCTTTGTGCCAGTTCCTTTGGTGTCGACCTGAATCGAAATCGGAGTTGATACACCGATGGCGTATGACAACTGAACTTCGGCTCGTTCTGCAAGACCAGCTGCAACTAGGTTTTTTGCAACCCAGCGTGCTGCGTATGCTGCTGAACGGTCGACCTTCGTTGGGTCCTTGCCCGAGAATGCGCCTCCGCCGTGGCGAGCGCTTCCACCGTAGGTATCAACGATGATCTTTCGACCGGTTAGACCGGCGTCACCAACTGGACCACCAATTACGAATCGACCCGATGGGTTGATGTAGTACTTGGTGTTTTCATCGAGCATATTGGCAGGAACCACTTTACGAATGACGTGTTCCTGAATATCGGATTCAATTTGCTCGTTAGTTGCTTCAGGATCGTGCTGAGCCGAGATGACGATGGTGTCGACTCGAATTGGTTTGTGATCCTCGGTGTATTCGATAGTTACCTGACTTTTAGTGTCGGGTCGAAGGTATGAGATCTTGTTGTTGCGTCTAACATCGGTCAACCGTTTGGTCAACGAATGTGCGAGTGCAATCGGCAGTGGCATGAACGTAGGAGTTTCGTTGGCTGCGTAGCCAATCATCATTCCCTGGTCACCAGCACCGACTTCGTCTGCTGCGTCCTCG
The DNA here is from genome assembly GCA_905614375.1 of uncultured Dehalococcoidales bacterium. The sequence goes on from CAJQSP010000009.1 coordinate 3,930, forward strand.
CCTCGAACTTCGAGTGCTTCAGTTACCCCAGCTGAGATGTCTGTCGACTGTTCGTCGAGTGCAATAAGAACTGAACAGCCGTCACAGTCGAAACCGTAAGAAGGGTCGTCGTAGCCAATCTTTCGAATGGTGTCTCGAACGATTCCGCGGATATCGACATCTGCGTTTGTTGTGATTTCTCCGAATACCAATACGAGTCCGGTCGTGACGGAAGTTTCACATGCGACTCGGCTCATAGGATCTTGAGCTAAGAGTGCATCTAGAACACCATCAGAAATCTGATCAGCCATTTTATCGGGATGACCTTCGGATACAGATTCCGAGGTTAATAAGTAGTTTGTGTTGACCATATTTTGTTTTGAATAATCCGTGTCTTAGATATGCCCCGGCAATTCTAATGAAGAATTGCCGGGGTCATTTTAGCCAGTTATCTAGCAGGTGGAAACTTAAGTTCCGGTTTCCCAGCTATTTAGGTAAACGTCTTGCTCTTTAGTAAGGGTGTCGTAAGACATGCCCATTGCGCTTAGCTTTAGGCTTGCGATGTCGGTATCGACTTCGGAAGGCAACGTGTAAACGCCGGGATCGAGCTTCGAGTGATGCTGCATGATGTACTCACCAGCAAGGGACTGGTTAGCAAAACTCATGTCCATTACTGAAGGTGGGTGACCTTCGGCTGCACCAAGGTTGATCAATCGACCCTGTGCGAGCAAGAAGACTTTTCGTCCGTCTTCGAGTGTGTACTCTTCAACGAATTCTCGAACCTGTCGTTTTGCTTCAGACATTTCTTCGAGTGCTTCAACGTTGATTTCAATGTTGAAGTGACCCGAGTTGGCAACAACTGCGCCATCTTTCATGTTCTCGAAGTGCTTGCCATCGACTGCCTTCATACCGCCTGTGACGGTAAGGAAGATGTCGCCGATCTTGCAGGCTTCGTCCATGCTCATGACCGAGTGGCCATCCATGACTGCCTCAAGAGCCTTCACTGGATCGACTTCACACACAACAGTGTGGGCGCCCATGCCTTTGGCTCGCATTGCAAACCCCTTGCCACACCAGCCGTAACCGATAGTGACAACAGTCTTGCCCGTAATGAGCATGTTGGTTGCACGGATAATTCCATCGAGCGAGCTCTGGCCTGTGCCGTAACGGTTGTCGAACATGTGCTTGGTCTGCGAATCGTTTACTGCAACGATCGGGTAAGCCAGCTTGCCTTCACCGTGAAGAGCCTTCAAGCGAATAACACCGGTGGTGGTTTCTTCCATCCCACCGAGTACATTCTTAAGGAGGTGAGTCTTATCCTTGTGGAGCATTGCTACCACATCGGCACCGTCATCCATTGTGATCTGTGGACCTGTATCGACTGTTGCTGACATGTGGTCGAAGTAGGTCTTTTCGTCTTCGTCTTTGATGGCGTAGATCGGGATACCGGAGTCAACGAGGTGAGCTGCGATATCGTCTTGAGTCGAAAGCGGGTTAGATGCACACAGAGTGAGATCGGCACCGGCGGCCTTCAGGGTGTGAGCAAGGTTCGCAGTTTCTGCGGTGATGTGCAGACAACCTGCTAACTTGATGCCATCAAGAGGCTTTTCTTTTGCGAATCGCTCTTTAATGGTTCGCAGAACGGGCATTTCACGTTCTGCCCATTCTGCGCGTAGTCGACCTTTTTCAGCGAGACCAATGTCTCTAATGTCGTAATCCATGATTTCTCCGGACTTGTACAACGTGTTTTAACGCTGCGAGTTAAGAAGTTCTGTATTTGGTCCGGGCGATGGGCGCTTTCGTCGCCGTCAGCTCAGTGGGTTTCAAGATGAAATGATTCCATCCCATAGACAAAAAACTATTTTATTGGATTTAAGTTAAAGGATTGAAACGTGTGAGATCGACGAATGCTTTGAAGCGTTCATCGATCTCGGATTTAGTCAGCTTCTTTACGCGGTCGAGACCAAAGTCTTCGACAGCGAACGAAGCCATTGTGCTACCGACGATGGCAGCAGTGCGTAGCGATTCTTCATCGACTTTATCGACAGATGCTAGATAACCCATGAAGCCACCAGCGAAAGAATCGCCAGCACCAGTTGGGTCAACGACCCTCTCTAATGGGTAAGCAGGCGCCGCGAACGAGAAGTTGTCACCAAATAGCGTTGCACCGTACTCACCACGTTTGATCACGGTGGAGGTTGGTCCGAGTTTGATTATTGCTTTGGCGGCATCCGGAAGGTGGTCTTGACCGGTGAGTTGCTTCGCTTCCTCTTCGTTAATGAGAAGCGTATCGACCTTGCTGATGAGATCGGTAAGTGCCGGCTTTGCGATATCAATCCACAGGTTCATAGTGTCGCTGGCTACCATATTCGGTTGGGTGGCCATCGCATCGAGCACCTTCAACTGAAGATTCGGGTCGATATTAGCGAGAAACAAATAAGGAGCGTTTGCGTGTGCATCGCTCAGTTCGGGTTCAAATTCACTAAACACGTTTAGCTGAGTATCTAGGGTCACCGCAGTATTGATATCCTCCATATACTCGCCGCTCCATCGGAAAGTTTTGCCATCAGCTTTCACTAGACCAGAAGTATCGATGTCGTGGCTTTGGAGCATCGCAATATCGGCTGGATCGAAATCGTCACCCACGACACCGATCATTCCAACCTCTGTGAAGTAACTCGCAGCAACAGAGAAGTACGTGGCCGCGCCACCGAGCTGAGATTCACGCTTGCCTGCAGGGGTTTCAACCGCGTCATACGCGACAGAACCAACAACCAGAATTTTCAATTGAATATCTCCGGCCCCGTCATCCTCTAATAAAGGAAGGGACCTCTATTGCTGTATTACGTTCGGGTTGAGTCACTTCTCGTCGCCGGTCGAGTAGGGGAGTCCTTTTTGGATCCAAGTACCTGTGCCGTCTTCAATATTGAAGAGTCTGTCAGCTTCTGCACCCATGGCTGCTGCGTACTCAGCGGCTAGGCCAGATCGTGCTCCGACTTCGCAGATGAACAGGAGTTTTCCTTCTTCTGGGATTTCGGCAAACCTGGGGATAACGTCGTCGACTGGAATCCAGAGTGCGCCCTTGACGTGTCCACCTTCGTATTCATCATCTCGTCGTACATCTATGACGGTTGCTCCGCCAGATTTGACCATTTCGTCAGCCTCTTCAGCTGAGACTCTGGTGTACGGCTCGCCGGGAACGTTCCTTGGCATTGATTCTGGGTCCTTAATAATTAGGCAGTTAGAAACTCTAAATAGTCGTTATTAAAGATCGCGTGCGCGATCAATTTTATTCAAGTAATTATGGTGCCTGAACCTCAGAATATCGAGTGCTAATGTAGGTTGTTTTGGAGTCGAATGAATACACGGTGGTCGGAACGACCTTCATCATCTGAGCCAAGATTAGATAAATTACTGTTGACACCCTAAATAACTGGGTTCTAACATTAGTCTTCTGCCCACACACACAAGTGACTGTCGGGCGGCACCTTAACAATTGAACAGTGGACAGAAAGAACGTCAACTTTACGGAGAGTTTGATCCTGGCTCAGGATGAACATTGGCGGCGCGCATAATGCATGCAAGTCGAACGAAGTCTTACCCTTCGGGGTAGGTACTGAGTGGCAGACGGCTGAGTAACACGTGAATGATCTGCCTTTGGGTGGGGGACAACAGAGAGAAATTTCTGCTAATACCCCATGTGATCCTCAATCTAAGGTTGAGGATGAAAGGTGCCGGGTAACCGGTTTCCGCCCTTAGATGAGTTCGCGGCCTATCAGGTTGTTGGTGGGGTAAAAGCCTACCAAGCCGAAGACGGGTAACTGGTGTGAGAGCACGACCAGTCAGAGGGGGACTGAGACACGGCCCCCACTCCTACGGGAGGCAGCAGCAGGGAATCTTCCACAATGGGCGAAAGCCTGATGGAGCGACGCCGCGTGAGGGATGAAGGCTTTAGGGTCGTAAACCTCTTTTCTCAGGGAAGAGCAAGGACGGTACCTGAGGAATAAGTGACGGCTAACTACGTGCCAGCAGCCGCGGTAATACGTAGGTCACAAATGTTATCCGGAATTATTGGGCGTAAAGGGTCCGTAGGCGGTTAGGTAAGTCTCCTGTGAAATCTTCAGGCTCAACTTGAAGAGGTCGGGGGATACTGCTTAACTTGAGACAGACAGAGGCAAATGGAATTCCCGGTGTAGTGGTGAAATGCGTAGATATCGGGAGGAACACCAGTGGCGAAAGCGGTTTGCTGGGTCTGTTCTGACGCTGAGGGACGAAAGCGTGGGTAGCAAACCGGATTAGATACCCGGGTAGTCCACGCTGTAAACGATGAATACTAGGTTTTCGGGGTATCGACCCCCTGTGAGCCGTAGCTAACGCAATAAGTATTCCGCCTGGGGACTACGGTCGCAAGACTAAAACTCAAAGGAATTGACGGGGGCCCGCACAAGCAGCGGAGCGTGTGGTTTAATTCGATGCAAAGCGAAGAACCTTACCTAGGCTTGACATGCAGAATACTGAGTCGAAAGACAAGGCACCCGCAAGGGAGTCTGCACAGGTGTTGCATGGCTGTCGTCAGCTCGTGCCGTGAGGTGTTGGGTTAAGTCCCGCAACGAGCGCAACCCCTATCGCTAGTTATTTTCTCTAGCGAGACTGCCCCTAAAAGGGAGGAAGGTGGGGACGACGTCAAGTCATCATGACTCTTACGTCTAGGGCTACACACACGCTACAATGGCCAGTACAGACGGTCGCGAAGCCGCAAGGTGGAGCCAATCCGACAAAGCTGGTCTCAGTTGGGATTGCAGGCTGCAACTCGCCTGCATGAACGCGGAGTTGCTAGTAAACGCAGGTCAGCACACTGCGTTGAATACGTTCCCGGGCCTTGTACACACCGCCCGTCACGTCATGGAAGTTGGTAATACTTGAAGTCGCTGGGTGAACCCATTTATTTGGGGCACAGGTGCCGAGAGTAGGATCGATGACTGGGACGAAGTCGTAACAAGGTAGCTGTACCGGAAGGTGCGGCTGGATCACCTCCTTTCTAAGGAGTTCCTCTTATGACTTGTGGTGGAATATATGTATCTTGTTAGTACCCGCGGTGGGTAAACGACAAGAATGCATCCATCACAATTAGTGTCATAACGAGGCTACCTAGGTCGACCATTAGGCGGTTAGATGAAAAAACTTTCTTGAGCGAGATTCCTGAACTCGGCGTTCAGTTGATTTATCAACTGAGTCCTGGGGGAGTGGAAGTGGCTCGTAAGTTTGAAAATCCAACCATTAAAAGCTTAATGCACCAAAATCATAGACTCTTTTCAGAGTCTCAAAACTTCGAAAAACTTAGACATTCTTTCTGTTCACTGTTCAGTTAGCTAAAGTGCGCTGATCAAGACCCGCCATTGGCGGGTCTTTTCGCGCCCAGAAATAATTCGTTGGTTGTAGTCGTCATCGGGTTGATCCGTTCCTCTGCAGTTCTTTCACCCTCGCGCTTTTGTCTGAAATGGGAACCAGTGTTGGTTTTCACGCGTATCACGGACTTTTCGGCTTTCGAACTCGATCTTCTATTCAGTTTTGTGGTTCGTTAGACTGTAGCGATGACACATGCACACAGTTCTGCGAGCGAAATTGTTATAACGAAATCCGATAGCCTTGAAGTTGAAGTGAATTCGGGAGCGATGACTCGTTTTGCTGGGGTTTCCGAGCTACTAACTGGCTCCACTGGGATTCACATGGCGATCGCTACTGTGCCCCCTGGGCGGTGCTCTACGGCGCACTATCACGTCAATTGCGAGTCGGCGATCTATGTCGTCAGTGGCACCGGAACGTTTCTGTCGGGAGCAGAACTCTATAAGGAAGTTCCAATTAGTAAAGGCGACTTCATTTTCGTACCACCCGGCGCAAATCACCAGCCAGTGAATACGTCTGACACCGACGATCTAGTCCTAATTGTTGCCCGTAACGCACCAACCGAGATTGTGGTGGAATTGGACGGTCTGGGGAGAAAGGACTGCTGATTTTGACGGAACAGGCTAAATTGCAAAAAATTTACTACACAATCTAGTGCAAGCAGTAGTAACATTTTTAGTCGTCACTCCGATATTTCACATATCTGAGTCACACCCAAAGGGCCTGTAGCTCAGCTGGTTAGAGCGCTACTCTGATAAAGTAGAGGTCGGATGTTCGAGTCATCCCAGGCCCACCATATACACCCAATTCACCGCCGTTTTGTCGGTGTTTTTTATTTAAAACGACTTCGCGTTTATCAATATGCAATGAGGCCATTATGTTTGTACGGTTCAGTTGAATACACATAGTCGATGTTCCTGATTATCTCGATTGCATAGGCTGTTTCGGTTCTATAAAAACCATGCTTTTGCAATCATTCGTGATTACTCACATTCGTATAAAATGCGGATGCTTTATTTGATTGTTAATTGACTGATGAGCAGCAGAAGTTACGAACGTTTGCTGCATTCTCGGCATTTTTGTAATTTGAATTTCTCTCGATTCGCACAACGGCGCGCTAGAGGCGACCGCTTTTTAGCGCTAGGTGTGTTGGTTGCCGTTTTCCTTGCGTCGACAGTGATGGCAGGCGGTCCGATATATCTCCGTTCATTGGAGAAAATCGGTATGGCAGATGTTGTAGACACCATCGGCTTATACAACAAAAACGTGGGAGCCGTTTCAGATTGGATACCGCTTGAAGTACAGGCGATTGAAGACGCCAACTCAACGATCGATGCGGCAGTAAATATCGATCTTGCGCCGATCATAGGCAATGGATCGACTCGTATTAAGTCTCGTGCGCACTATTGGGGTGTTGAGGATGACGATCCAGAGACCGAAACCGAGATTCGCCGTGGCGCATTAGTGTCGAAAGCATACTTCCACGAAATGGAAGGGCTTTTCGACGCTGTCACATACATTGAAGGGCGATCTCCAAGTCCGCAACTTAGGGTCGATGATAACGGCGTCCAGATCGTCGAGGTAGCACTCTATTACAAGCGTTCCAAAGAGCTCAGGCACGGCGACCAGTTCGTCGACTTCAGCATAGGCGATATTGTTCATGCAACCTCTGTGTCGCGTCGCTCGGGATTCGTAAAGGCCGAGATAGTTGGCATATTTGAGG
>CAJQSP010000010.1 GCA_905614375.1 uncultured Dehalococcoidales bacterium
GAATAAAGATGGTTGCGTGTTCTTCCGTCTTCCTGAAGAGGCAGGTTACGTTGTGGCAGTACAACTAGGTGAAATCAAAGAGATTCTCTATCTCGAAGAACTAAGTCCTGATGTTGAGTATCTGTACAAGCCCGACCGGAACAATCCGTCGGGCAGAGCAAACGCGTTGATCGCTCAATAGCGATTATTTTCGGCACGAAATCTTATTATCAAGGAGTAATTGAAATTACCCGCGTCTACGTAGATATGGTGGCTGATCTATTCCACTACGGTCATATGAATTTTTTACGTCAAGCAAGCTCGCATGGCGATTTCCTATTGGTTGGTATCCACGCCGATGAAACGGTTGAAAGCTACAAACGCACACCGATTCTCACGATGAAAGAACGGATTGCCTCAGTTGAAGGTTGCAGGTACGTCGATGAAGTAGTGCCGAATGCACCGCTCGAGATTACTCGTGAGTGGATCGAAAAGCACAATATCGACTTGATTATGCACGGCGACGATGTCTCCTCCGAAACTCGTAATACGTGGTACTCAGTGCCGATCGAGATGGGCATTTATCAATCAGTTGGCTACACTGAAGGCATTTCGACTACCGAGCTTATCTCGAGAATTAAGTCAACTGAAATCGGATAGAAATCAACGAAAAATTTGATTCGTTAACGTTCGTGACTCGAAGAAAGAATTAAACCTCAAATGAAAAGTCGTCGGACGGTACGGTGATGGTCTTCTCGAAGCGGTGCCTGTGGAGGTTAATCGACTTGAGAGCCTCGGCTGCGATGTACTGACCACTGGTGAGCTGAAATATGAGGCAACTACCCGCTGGACTTTGGCTGCCCACGCCAGCACACGAGCCGAAATTGGTATGTCGGTAATGATTGCGTTCCCGCGGAGTCCGTTCGTCACCGCACAGATGGCTTGGGAATTGCAGCGAAAGACGACAAACTAAAAAATTTAATTTCTCGGGTGCAGAAGATCTAGAAACCGATGTGGCTACGTTGGTTATGGGCTAATCGAACTGACAAACGACTAACTGCTAACAGTGGTCGAAATGGACCACATATTTCAAGGGTCGACGACTAAATGGCCTGAACTTGCCCATGGGGTAGCCGACCGGAATGATGGCGCACGGCTCAACCAACTCCGGCAGACCTAAACTAGCGCAGCATTTTCGGATGCAGACAGCAATTCTTTCAGCGTACTGACATAACGTCGCTCTGAATTTAATTCGTAAGATAGGACGCCCAGCCAAATCACCTGCACATAAATTGAACACTCCCTGTAGACTCTGCCGGTCTTTCGAAATCGATATCAGTTGGAGTTAGAGAATTGGCAGACAAACTTCGCGTTGGTGTTATTGGCAGTGGTGGGATGACCCAAAACCATTCTTGGGGTTATCTAAACAGCGGTCAGTACGAAATTGTCGCACTGGCTGATCTGAGCTCGGAAGTTATGAACGAGTACGATGAAGTATTTGCTGAGAATGACGATTACAAGGCAGAGCACTTCACTGACTTCCGAGAGATGCTTAAGGTTGCGAAGCCCGACGTAGTTTCGATTGGCGTGTGGCACAGCGGACACGCTCCCATGACGGTCGCAGCCGCCGCAGCCGGCGGCGTAAAGGCAATTCTTTGTGAGAAGCCTATGGCCGATAGTCTGGGCGCCGCAGCCGACATGCTGATGGTTTGCGCACGTAATAACGTGAAGTTGGTCATAGGCCACCAGCGTCGATTCCTACCTGCCTATACCTTGGCAAAGCATCTGATCGAAGATGGCGAGATAGGCGATGTGCGACTCATTACCAGTGTTGCCGGTGACGGGCTTCCTAACTACGCCTCTCATCAGACCGATATGTTCCGATATCTTCTTGGCGACGTTGAGTGCACGTGGGTGATGGGCAACGTTGAGCGAGAGACCGATCACTGGGAGCGTTCAACACAGATAGAAGACAAGGCTCTTGCTGTTTTCGGATTTGAGAACGATGCACAGGCGATGATCGTTTCCGACCTGACGCCGGTTCGTTGGCAGGGCGCTCGTATCTACGGATCTGAAGGAATGATCGAAATGTCCACAGACGATCTGCATCTGATGAACGCCAAGTCGAGCGGCTGGACGCATCACAAGCCTGATGGCGAGTTCTTCAAGTACGGTGCCGACCGATTCGAGTGGGTCGAGGGCGGAGCCGGGCAGGCACGGGAACTGGCCGACTGGGCTTTGGGTCGATCTGATTACCACCGCGGCAATGGCGAGAACGGTTACAAGGCACTAGAGATGGTTCACGCTGTTTACGAGTCTGCTCGGCTGCACACGCAGGTGCAAATGCCGATGAAGACGATGGCGAATCCATTGGATCTTATGATTGAAAATGGTCACCTGCCAATTCGCTATCCAGGCAAGCACGATATTCGAGCAAGCCGTCTTCGGGGCGAGAACTTGTCTGCCGATTCTGACAATAGCTAGGCAGATTCTTGGTTCGATGCATCTGATTTCTGCCGACGACCGTCACTGTATAAATCGACTAACGATCGCCAACATCGTATGCCCATGAGTGCCGCCGAGGGATGTGGTACGGGGTGGTCGCCATTTTTAAATGGAAAGAAAGATCTCGTCATAGAGCGTTTCCGGCGACACCATCCCAGGTCCCTCGGCTCCGGTGACTTCGCTCGAGAAATCGTATGTTTGTGATTTCCGGATCCTTGGCTAACCGACCACCCTCTAAGCTTTGGAAATAGAGGGCTTCGATAATCTATCTAGGCCACTGGATCAGTTCTAGTCGTACGTTGTCGGGGGCTTGGACCCAGCAGAAGCGGGTTCCGTCGGGTAGTTCGTTTGGTCCATCGACCAACGGCGCACCAACGGCTGCGAGTCGTTTCAGTTCAGCATCGATATCTTCGACATCAAATCCGAAGTGTTCTAGTCCGAGATTCGGAGCTGAGTCGCTCTCAACAAGAGTTTGTCCGTCGAGCGGCCCAGAGATGTTCACAGGCACATCGTTTGCTGATCGACACTTGATAAACCGATCACCGGTTTCCCGAGTTGAATCGTCGACTATCGTGAATCCAAAGTTGTCAACCCACCAGTTGGCAGCTTTTTCAGGATCGTTAGACTTCATGTGAATATGATTCAAGTTGTACATTTTTTATCCCTTGAAGATGGATTGAATATTCATAGCAGGTGAGGAATGGTCAGATACTACCGCCAATTCGGATACTCGACAAATGTGCCTATGCTCCAGCCAAAGCTGCCTGTAACGTCGCCCGTGCATAGCCTACTGTGTAGGCGAATCCGGTATACCCAGCCCCGAACCCATCGTGTGTGAACTCTTTGTCGTGATCCATCACAGGCGGGTGCTCTGGATATACGATTCGCGGATAGTTCTGGCGTACTAGTTCTTTCATCACGGCGAGCATATCTACTTCGCCTTCGTCCAAAAACACTTCCGTATATTTCTCACTCGGGATTTCGGTAATTACGTTGCGCCAGTGAACATGGTTTATCCGGTCGAGATCACCAAAATAGCATGCGATTTCTACCGGATCGCCGCCCATTTCGCGAGTCACACCGCAATCGAAAGTGATGCCGTTTGCGGGACTGTCGACGATACTTGCCAGCTTCTTCCAGCCATCGATACTGCCCATGATCTGCTCTGAGCCACGACTGATCGGTGCTGGCGGATCGTTGGGGTGCAATGCCATACGAACACCTGCTTCTTCTGCAGCCGGAATCACGGCCTTCAAGAAGTAAGTGATGTTGTCCCACATAGCGTCGGCAGTGTGAGCGCCTTCTTCTGGAAGTGGCGGGAGATCTTTTATCGACTGATAGTCGAACTCCTTATATTCCGCACCACCTCGACCTTCAACGAATGAGTAGCCTTCGACAATTCGGTGGGCGTACCAGTTGTATTCGACTACTGGGATTTCCAATCTACCAGCACATTTAACCGACTCGATGACTTTCTCGATATCTTCGTCACGACTTGTACGGCCGTAGATGGCGTTCGGGAAGCCTGTGATCATCTTGATGCCTAATTTTATTCCGTAGGCGGCAAGCGCTTTGACGTCAGTTCCAAGTGTTTCATCGGTCCACGGCAGTTCATTCTCTCGGCCAAAGTTCGAATCGGAACTACCGGCACCGCCGCTGGAATGGACGTTGGTGATACCAAGTTGCCGAACTCGCCGTAAAGTTGAATCATCGAAATTGCTGACTGAAATTCCTATTTTGGGGCCATTAGCTGTATCGGTCATCGAACGTCTCCGTCGGGCTGAATTATCGAATTTT